>NZ_LUUM01000261.1:0-82635 GCF_001644125.1 Methylosinus sp. R-45379 | reverse complement strand
CCGTGAGCCTACAGGCTCGCATTACGATCGGAGAGCCGCGGCCGGCGCCCGGAGACTTGCTCCAGGCGCCGATTGCGTCAGAGGCCGAGAGCGGCCTTCAGCTCCTGGAGCTGACCGAGCTTTTCCGAGGCGAGGCGACGCGCCTCGTCGGATTTGGCGTCGGCCACATCCTCGCTGGCGTCCTTGATGTCGGCGTCGATCTTAGCGGCGTCGAGGTCAGCCACCGGAATGGCATATTCGGCCAGAATGGTGAAGCCGCCGAGCCCGACGTCGGCGAAGCCGCCGCGCACGAACAGCTTCTCTTTCTTGCCGGCCCCGTCGATCTCGACGACGCCGGGCTTCAGCACCGTCATCACCGGCGCATGGTCTTTGAGAACCGTGAACACGCCCTCGGCGCCGGGGGCGACGACGGCGTCCACCTCTCCCGAGAACAGAAGCTTCTCGGGAGAGACGAGTTCGAAGTGGAACGTGGCCATGAAGGGCTCCGTCGTCTATGCCGGATTTCGGGAAAGCGGGAACCGGCTTTCCAAGAAAATCCTGCAAAACCAAAAAGCTCTGGGCGGACAGGCGTCGGCGGGCCCGACGCGCGTCCGCTCAGCGATTAACGGATCAAGCCGCTTCCTTGGCGAGCTTGGCGGCCTTCTCGACCGCTTCCTCGATCGTGCCGACCATGTAGAAGGCGGCCTCCGGGAGGTGATCGTATTGGCCTTCGACGAGGCCCTTGAAGCCCTTGATCGTGTCGGCGAGCGCGACGAGCTTGCCCGGCGCGCCGGTGAACGCTTCGGCGACATGGAAAGGCTGCGACAGGAAGCGCTCGATCTTGCGGGCGCGCGCCACGGTCAGCTTGTCCTCTTCCGAGAGCTCGTCCATGCCCAGAATGGCGATGATGTCCTGCAGCGACTTATAGCGCTGCAGCGTCGACTGCACCTTGCGGGCGACTTCGTAATGCTCCTCGCCGACGATGGCCGCGGAGAGCATGCGCGAGGTCGAGTCGAGCGGGTCGACGGCCGGATAAATGCCCTTTTCCGCGATCGAGCGGTTGAGCACGGTCGTCGCGTCGAGATGGGCGAAGGAGGTGGCCGGCGCCGGGTCGGTCAGATCGTCGGCCGGCACGTAAATGGCCTGCACCGAGGTGATCGAGCCCTTGGTCGTCGTGGTGATGCGCTCCTGCAGCGCGCCCATGTCGGTGGCGAGCGTCGGCTGATAGCCCACCGCCGAGGGAATGCGGCCGAGCAGAGCCGACACTTCCGAGCCCGCCTGGGTGAAGCGGAAGATGTTGTCGACGAAGAAGAGCACGTCCTGGCCCTTGTCGCGGAAGTCCTCGGCGACGGTGAGGCCGGTCAGAGCGACGCGGGCGCGGGCTCCCGGAGGCTCGTTCATCTGGCCATAGACCAGCGCGGCCTTGGAGCCGACGGCGGAGCCGTTCTCGGGCTTCTTGTTGACGCCGCCCTCGATCATCTCGTGATAGAGGTCGTTGCCCTCGCGGGTGCGCTCGCCGACGCCGGCGAAGACGGAATAGCCGCCGTGCGCCTTGGCGATATTGTTGATGAGCTCCATGATGATGACGGTCTTGCCGACGCCCGCGCCGCCGAACAGTCCGACCTTGCCGCCCTTGGCGTAGGGCGCGAGCAGGTCGACGACCTTGATGCCCGTCTCGAGGATCTGCGCCTCGGTCGCCTGCTCGGCGTAGGACGGAGCCGGCTGGTGGATGGCGCGCTTGGTCGCCGTCACGATCGGGCCGGCCTCGTCGACCGGCTCGCCGATGACATTGATGATGCGGCCGAGCATCTCGTCGCCGACCGGCACGGAGATCGGGGCGCCCGTGTCGCTCACCGGCGTGCCGCGCACGAGGCCTTCCGTCGAGTCCATGGCGATGGTGCGCACGGAGTTCTCGCCGAGATGCTGCGCCACTTCGAGGACGAGGCGCGCGCCCTGATTGGTGGTCTCCAGCGCGTTCAGGATTTCCGGCAGGTGATCGTCGAACTTCACGTCGACGACAGCGCCGATCACCTGCGTGATGTGACCCGTGGTCGTGGGGGTAGCCATTGTCTCGTCCTCTCGACTGTTGTTCCGATCAGAGCGCCTCGGCGCCCGAGATGATCTCGATGAGTTCCTTGGTGATGATCGCCTGGCGGGAACGATTGTAGAGCGTCGTCTGCTTCTTGATCATGTCGCCGGCGTTGCGCGTGGCGTTATCCATCGCGCTCATGCGCGCGCCCTGCTCGGAAGCGGCGTTCTCGAGCAATGCGCGGAAAATCTGCACCGATATGTTGCGGGGCAGCAGCGTCGCCAGAATCTCGTCCTGGCCGGGCTCATATTCATAATTGGCCTGAGGGCCGGCCACGGCCGCCTCGTTCTCATTGGCGGAAATCTGCGCCGGAATGAGCTGCAGCGCTGTCGGAAACTGCTGAATCACAGATTTGAAGCGCGAGAAGAACAGCGTCGCCACATCGAACTCGCCGCTCTCGAACAGATCGATGACCTTGCGGCCGATCGCGTCGCCCTGCTCGAAGCCGAGCTGGCGCACGCCGCGCAGCTCGATGAGCTCGATGATGTTCTTCTCATAATTGCGGCGGAGCTGGTCGTAGCCCTTCTTGCCGACGCAGAGAATCTTGACCGTCTTGCCCTGGCCCTGCAGGCGCTGGATGTGCTCGCGGGCGAGGCGGACAATCGAGGAGTTGAATGCGCCGCAGAGGCCGCGCTCGGCGGTCGCCACGACGAGAAGATGCGTCTCGTCGCGGCCATTGCCGGCGAGCAGCACCGGCGCGCCGGAGGAGACGCCCCCGGCGAGATTGGCGAGCACTTTCTCGATGCGCTCGGCATAGGGCCGCGCCGCCTCGGCCGCCGCCTGGGCGCGGCGCAGCTTGGCCGCCGCGACCATTTGCATGGCCTTGGTGATCTTCTGCGTCGCCTTGACGGAAGATATGCGGTTTCGAAGATCCTTCAACGAAGGCATGAGGGAACCCGTCTCATTCTGACCAGGACCACGCCGCCGTCATCGCGAGGAGCGAAGCGACGAAGCGAGCCAGAGCCGCGATGCGGCCCCTGGATTGCTTCGCTTCGCTCGCAATGACGGAGGCATTGTCTCTAGTCCTCGAGGTTGCGCGCGTCAGGCGAAGGATTTCGAGAAGGCGCCGAGGACGCTCTTCAGCTCGGCGGCCGTCGCATCCGGCAGATCCTTGGTCGTGCGGATCGTCTCGAGGATGTTCGGATGCTGCGTGCGCAGCAGCGCCAGCAGTCCGTCCTCGAAAGCGCGCACGCGGCCGACCGGCAGCGGATCGAGATAGCCGTTGACGCCGGCGTAGATCACCACCGTCTGCTCTTCCATCTGCAGCGGCGAGAACTGCGGCTGCTTCAGCAGCTCGGTCAGGCGCGCGCCGCGATTGAGCAGACGCTGCGTCACCGCGTCCAGATCGGAGCCGAACTGAGCGAAGGCCGCCATCTCGCGATACTGAGCGAGCTCGCCCTTGATCTTGCCGGCGACCTTCTTCGTCGCTTTCGTCTGCGCCGAGGAGCCGACGCGCGACACCGAGAGGCCGACGTTCACCGCCGGGCGGACGCCCTGGTAGAAGAGGTCCGTCTCCAGGAAGATCTGACCGTCGGTGATGGAGATGACGTTCGTCGGAATATAGGCCGACACGTCATTGGCCTGCGTCTCGATGATCGGCAGAGCGGTCAGCGAGCCGGAGCCGCGCTCGTCATTGAGCTTGGCGGCGCGCTCGAGCAGACGGGAGTGGAGATAGAACACGTCGCCCGGATAGGCCTCGCGTCCCGGAGGACGGCGCAGCAGCAGCGACATCTGGCGATAGGCGACGGCCTGCTTGGAAAGGTCGTCATAAACGATCACGGCGTGCAGGCCGTTGTCGCGGAAATACTCGCCCATGGCGCAGCCGGCGAAGGGAGCCAGGAACTGCATCGGCGCCGGATCGGAGGCGGTGGCCGCCACGACGATCGAATAGTCGAGCGCGCCGCGCTCCTCCAGCACCTTCACGAATTGCGCGACGGTGGACCGCTTCTGACCCACCGCGACATAGACGCAGTAGAGCTTGGCCTTCTCGTCGTCGCCGTCGTTCAGCGACTTCTGGTTCAGGATGGTGTCGAGCGCCACGGCGGTCTTGCCGGTCTGGCGGTCGCCGATGATCAGCTCGCGCTGGCCGCGGCCGATCGGGATCAGCGCGTCGATGGCCTTGAGGCCGGTCGCCATCGGCTCATGCACCGACTTGCGCGGAATGATGCCGGGAGCCTTCACGTCGACGCGCGAGCGGCTCTCGTAGAAGATCGGGCCTTTGCCGTCGATCGGATTGCCGAGGGCGTCGACGACGCGGCCGAGCAGGCCCTTGCCGACCGGAACGTCGACGATGGTGCCGGTGCGCTTGACGGTCTGGCCTTCCTTGATGTCGCGGTCGGAGCCGAAGATCACGACGCCGACATTGTCGCTCTCGAGATTGAGCGCCATGCCGGTGATGCCGTTCTCGAACAGCACCGTCTCGCCGGCCTGGACATTGTCCAGACCATAAACGCGGGCGATGCCGTCGCCGACGGACAGAACCTGACCGACCTCTGCGACTTCGGCCTCATTGCCGAAATTGGCGATCTCATTCTTGAGGATCGCGGAAATCTCTGCGGCGCGGATAGCCATCAGCCGACCTCTTTCATGCGTGTTCGAATGGAATTGAGCTTGGTCTTCAGCGACGCATCGAGCATGCGCGAGCCGATTTTGACGACGAGACCCCCGATGATCGCCGGATCGACCTTCACCTCGAGGTCGATCGTCTTGCCGCTGGTGACGCCAGCGAGCGCATCGCGCAGCGCGCTCTCGTGATGAGAGGCGAGCGGCGCGGCCACCGTGACGTCGGCGCGCACAATGCCCTTGGCGGCGTCATGCAGCTTGCCATAGGCCTCGATGATGGCGGGGAGAACGAAGAGGCGACGTTTTGTCGCGACGAGCTTCACGAAATTGGCCGCGACGCCCGTGACGCCAGCGGCGTCGAGAATGGGAGAGAGAGCCTTGATCTGCGTTTCGGCAGAATAGATCGGGCTCTCGATCAGGCGCTCGAGATCCGCGCTCTCTTGGATCAGCGCGGCAAAGCCGCGCAGCGCCGTCGCGATCTCGTCCGTGGAGCCTTTCTCCACCGCGAGATCATAAAGGGCCGAGGCGTATCGCCCCGCTACTCCGGATAGATCGTCTCCGCCTGAAGCCACTTGCGTATCGCTCTCGGATCGCCGTTACTCGAGGCGCCTCGCGCGCAACGCAGGTCTGCGTGCGACGAAATCCGCAATGGCCTCGAACAACGTATTGTCGGGGGAAGGAGCCAAGGGCGACGCCCCAGCTCCAAGGCGATCGTCCCCTAACACAGCATATTTTGCGGCGCAACCCTGCGACGGCTGCGGAGAGGGCAGTTTCGACGATCGCACAAAAAAGCGCCACCCTCGCTTCGTCACGCGCGAACCCTCGGCTTGGCCTTTGATGGCGTTGAATTTTTTAGCGCTTCGCGAATTTTCGGCGCAGGCCGCCGCGCTGTCGCCGCTTGCGCCGCACGCAAGGCCATGGCACTGCGAAATCCTATCCACAGTCGGAGACGAAAGATGACGCGAGCGGTGGTGGGCATCATCGGAGGATCGGGCGTCTATCATCTGCCCGGCCTGCAGGATCTGCGCGAGGAGCGCGTGACGACGCCTTGGGGCGATCCGTCCGACGCGCTGCATTTCGGCCGCATCGGCGAGACGCAGGTCGTTTTCCTGCCGCGGCATGGTCGCGGTCATGTGTTCTCGCCCTCGGGCATAAATTATCGCGCCAATATTTTTGCGCTGAAGCAGGCGGGCGTCACCGATCTCGTGTCCGTCTCAGCCTGCGGCTCGTTCAAATCGGAGTTCTATCCAGGGCTCTTCGTGCTGCCGGATCAATTCGTCGATCGCACTTTCGGCCGGCAATCCTCCTTCTTCGGCAATGGTTGCGTCGCGCATGTGTCCATGGCGCATCCGGTGGCGCCCTTGCTGGCGAAGCGCATCGCCGCCGCGGCGAAAGCGGAAGGCATAGAGCACTCCGTCGGCGGAACCTATGTCTGCATGGAAGGTCCGCAATTTTCCTGTTACGCGGAATCGCTGACCTATAAGGCCGCGGGCTATGACGTCATCGGCATGACCGCAATGCCGGAGGCCAAGCTGGCGCGCGAGGCGGAGCTGTCTTACGCGACCATCGCAATGGTCACGGATTTCGATTGCTGGCATCCAGAGCACGACAATGTCGATGTCGCTGCGGTTATCGCAGTGGTGCGCGACAACGCCGACAAGGCGAGCCGTCTGCTCGCGCGACTGCTCACGGATTTCCCGCAAGAGCACGAGCCCTGCCCCATCGGCTCCGACCGCGCGCTCGACACCGCCATTCTGACAGCGCCCGAGGCGCGCGATCCGGCGCTGATGGAGAAGCTCGGCGTCATCGTCGCGCGGGCGAGCGGCGCGGTGGGGTGAAGACGACGTGCGCGGCCGCACAGACGCGAAGCGATCGATGATCCAAGCTTTGATTCGCGCCTTTTTTTGAAAGGCGGAGTCCCGCCATCCGCGCGGTGGCGCGACGCCGAACCAGGAGCGAGCTTTCGTGTCCATATCGTCGAACAAGATCGCCTTTTCCCTCGTCGCCTGCCTGCTGACGACCCCCGCTCTCGGCAAGGATGCAGCGGGCGGCAAGGATCATCCATTGGTCGGCCGCTACACGGGCGCGGAGATCACGAGATATGTCTCGGCGGAGTTCGACGAGCAGCGCTTCGTGCGGGCGCCGCTCGACATCAAGACCGACGGCGAAGCCTTCACCGAAGCGAATAGTTTCGCCGTCAGAGGCAAAGTCGCGCGCATCTGGTACGACGCGCCCAAGGAGCGCTCGTCGCTCGAGATCATCGCCAATTACGAAGAATCCCTGAAATCCAAAGGGTTCGAGATCGTCTACAGCTGCGCCGACGCCAGCTGCTTCAAAGGCCAGACGAGCGCCTACCGCTTCAATTTCGTCGGCGGCGACAGCGCCATCAACTACCGCTATGGCGACGGCGTGCGCTATCTGCTCGCCAAGGCGACGCGTCCCACCGGCGACGTCTATGCGGCGATCATCATCGGCGACAGCAAGAGCGGACCGCTGGTGCGCGTGATCGCCGTCGATATGAAGCCGATGCAGAGCGGCCAGATCGCCTTCATCGACGCCGACGCCATGGCGCGCGCGATAGCGAGCAATGGACGCGTCGCGCTCTACGGAATTCAATTCGATTTCGACGATGCGCAGATCAAGCCGGAATCACGCGCGACGCTCGACGAGATCGCCAAATTTCTGAAAGCGAATCCGTCCATTTCCGTCGTCGTGGCCGGCCACACCGACGGCAAGGGCCAGTTCGACTACAATGTGGATTTGTCGAAGCGGCGCGCCGCTGCGGTGGTCGCCGATCTCGCGCAGCGCTATGGCGTCGCGGCGCAGCGCCTCACGCCCTTCGGCGCCGGCATGGCGTCGCCGATCGCCGCCAATGACGACGAAGCCGGCCGCGCCAAAAATCGCCGCGTCGAGCTGGTCAAGCGCTGATCGAGGCGGCTCAATCCGCGCAGCTCTCCAGCCACACATCGGCGAAGCCGCGCCGCGCGCAGAGGCCGGCGAGATATTTCTCGATGCGGCGCACACGCTCGGCGTTGGCGGGCGTGCCCGGCGCGTAATCCTTCGGCTCATTGCCGGCGGCGACGAGGGCGAGAAACTCATCGTCGTCCAATTCCGCGAGCGGCTTGCCGAACCATTGCCGCGATGCGGAATCGAATCCGCTCACATCGATGAAGGCGGCGATCTGCGCGCTCTTGGAGGTCAGCGGGCCGACGGCGAATTGCGCGATCAGCGTCTGCCGAATCTTGCCGAAGCCCGGCTTGAAATCGGCGAAATAGAGCTTCTTCGTCACCGATTGCGCGAGCGTGTTGGCGTGCGGCGCGCTCCAATCGACGCCGCCATGCGTCCAGAAGCCGGGGTCCTGCACCGCGAGCAGTGTCTCTATGCGCTCGCGCGAGAAGCCGGGCGGCAATTTCGCGCCGTGATTCGTCTCCGCCTCATAGCGCGCGAACAGCGCCGGCGTGGCGACACGGGCGAGCGCGACGGAAACGGCCTCATAGCCGACGACGGCCGCGAAAGCCGCCCCGGCGAAGGCGGCCAGCGCCGAGCCGGCCGTCGCCGCCGCGAATGAGCGCGCCCGTAATTTCGCTTCCCGCATCAGAACAAACTCCCGCCGCAACTCCCCGCCGCGCCTCTCCTGACGAGGAGCTTTGCGAGGAAAAAGGGCGGCGGCGCGACATGGCCGTGGCCATCTCGCGGCCGCCGCCGACGCGAATGCGGCGGGACGAGCGGAGGATCACCCCCCGCAGCTCTCCAGCCACACATCGGAAAAGCCGCGCCGCTCGCAGAGGCCGGCGAGATATTTCTCGATGCGGCGCACACGCTCGGCGTTGGCTTGCGTGCCGGGCGCATAATCCTTCGGATTATTGTTGGTGGCGACGAGCGAGAGAAACTCGTCGTCGTCCAATTCCGCCAGCTTCTTGCCGAACCATTTTTGTGCGGCGGGCTCCAATCCGTTCACATCGATGAAAGCGGCGAGCTGCGCATTCTTGGAGGTCAGCGGCCCGACCGCGAATTGCGCGATCAGCGTCTGGCGGATTTTCGAGAAGCCCTTTTGGAAGTTCTCGAAATAGAGCCGCTTGACGACGGATTGCGTTACCGTCGTCGCGGTGAGCGGCGCGCTCCAATCGACGCCGCCATGGGTCCAGAAGCTCGGATCCTGCACGGCGAGCAGCGTCTCCACCCGCTCGCTCGAGAGCCCGGCGGGCAATGTGGCGCCATTGTCGGTCGCCGCCTCATAGCGTGCGAAAATCTCCGGCGTCGCGACGCGGGCGAGCGCGACAGAGACCGCCTCATAGCCGGCGAGGCCGAGAAGCGCCGCGACGGCGACCGCCACGACGACGAAGAAAGTTCTGCGTTTCCAATTCGCCATGTGAAGAAATCCTCTCGAAAACTTGAACCTGGCGATCGTTGCAGCGAAAAGGGGTATCGTCTCGGCGATCCCGCGGCCACAATGAGGCGGGGCGGCCGAGAGGCGCCTCGCGCCGAGCGAGATGCGTTTCGGCCGAGAATGAGCTAAGAACCGAAGAGCCGAACCCATTTCCGACGAGATCTCGCACATGACCCTCGCCTCCTCGATTCGCACGATTCCCGATTATCCCAAGCCCGGCATCATGTTCCGCGACATCACCACTCTGCTCGGCGACGCCAGAGCGTTTCGCCGCGCGGTGGACGAATTGGTGCAGCCCTGGGCCGGCACGAAGATCGACAAGGTGGCGGGCATGGAGGCGCGCGGCTTCATTCTGGGCGGCGCGGTGGCGCATCAATTGTCGGCCGGCTTCGTGCCCGTGCGTAAGAAGGGCAAGCTGCCGCACACCACCGTCTCCATCGCCTATTCGCTGGAATATGGCGTGGACGAGATGGAGGTGCATGAGGATGCGGTGGTGAAGGGCGAGCGCGTCATTCTCGTCGACGATCTCATCGCCACCGGCGGCACGGCGGAAGGCGCGGTGAAGCTGCTGCAGAAGATCGGCGCCGAGGTCATCGCCGCCTGCTTCGTCATCGATCTGCCCGAGCTCGGCGGCGCCAAGAAGATCGAATCGCTCGGCGTGCCGGTGCGTCGGCTCGTCACCTTCGAAGGGCATTGATTTACATGGCCGGGCGCGCTTTTGGCCGCGCCTCGGCCGTTCCTTCGCCAATATCGCGTTTCGTAATGTGTTTTTCACCGATTCCGTAACGACCCCATGCCGTCGAAACCGTCGCGTCCCTTTCTCCTCGCCACGGCGCTGGCTCTGAGCCTCGTCGAAATCGGCGTTTTCGTCGCCTTCGCCTCGCGTGGCCCGGCGCGGCCAGCAGAGACGCGCGACGCCGTCGCCGAAAGACGCGCCAATCCCTTCGGCGCGCTGGTGCAAAATCTGCGCGGCGCCATCATCGAGACCGCGCGGCTGGAAGAGCCGGCGCCGATCAAGGAGCCGCCGCCGGCGATCGCCGCGGCGCCGGATGCGCGGCCGCCCTCCTTCCTTGCGGCGCTGCCTCCTTTGCGGCCGTCGGAGCCGGAGCCGGTCCTCGCCCTGCCGCCCGTCGATGCGCCGCTTCCGCCGGCGCGGCCGCGCAATCTCGCCGCCGTCGAGCCCGTGACCGCAGCCGAGACGCACGCGGGGACGATCCCGCTGCCGCCGGTCGCCGTCTCGCCGCCGACACAGGCGCTCGCCCTCGCCGCCGCGCCGCCGGCCAATGAGCCGCCGCCGCTGATGAGCCGCGACGACGGCAACTTCCGCATGGGCTCTGCGGTCTATGTCCGCATCTTCAAAAAGGAAGGCGAGCTCGAGCTCTGGCGCCGGCAGAGCGGCCATTTCACGCTCTACCGGACCTATCCGATCTGCAAATGGTCCGGCCATCTCGGACCCAAGCTGAAATCCGGCGATTATCAATCGCCCGAGGGCTTCTACAGCGTCTCGGCGCGCCAGCTCAATCCGAACTCCCATTACCACCGCGCCTTCGACGTCGGCTTTCCCAACGCCTATGACAAGCAGAACGGCCGCACCGGCGGCGCGCTGATGGTCCATGGCGCCTGCAAATCGGTCGGCTGCTTCGCCATGACCGACAGAGTGATCGAGGAGATCTACGGCCTGGTGGAAGCCGCGCTGCGCGGCGGGCAGCACGAGGTGCCGGTCCACATCTTCCCATTCCGCATGACCGATGTGGCCCTGGCCAAGGAGACGCAGGGCGACTGGACCAATCTCTGGTCGGCGCCGCCGGAGCACCAGCAATGGAGCGGCTTCTGGCAGAATTTGAAAGAGGGGTACGACCTCTTCGAGCAGACCGGCGAGCCGCCGACCGCCTATGCCTGCGGATCGCGCTACGCCTTCGGCGCCGCCGGCGGCTCCTGCCGCCGCATCGCCGGTTGGTAATCAATCGAAAAAATCGAATGATTCGACAAGTTTAATGCGTTTGACCGAACGGTCTGCGGCTGCGATCTGAACCGAGCCCTGACAAAAAGGAGTTCGGTCCGATGGAAGCCATTTCGTCTCCGGCGCCCACTTTCCCGAAAGCGCCCCCCTTCCTCCGCGCCCCGGCGTTTCTCGCCATCCTCCCCGGCGTCGCCCTCACCGCGGCCATAGCGGCGGCGGCCTATGCGCTGCGACTGCTCCCCGCGGTCGGCGCGCTCAGCCCGATGATCCTCGCCATTCTGCTCGGCGTCGGCCTGCGCAATCTCTTCGGCGCGCCGGCCTTCGCCGCGCCGGGCGTCGTCTTCTCGCTGCGCAAGATCCTGCGCTTCGCCATAGCGCTGCTCGGCCTGCAATTATCGGCGGCGCAGATCATCGATGTCGGCTTCACGGGCCTCGCGATCATCGCCGCGACGCTCGTCGCCACTTTCTGCTTCACCACACGCCTCGGCCGCTGGCTGGGCGTCGAGCCCGAACTCGCCCGATTGATCGCCGCCGGCACGTCGATCTGCGGCGCCTCGGCTGTGGTGGCGGCCAACGCCATCACCCGCGCCCGCGACGAGGATGTCGCCTACGCCATCGCCTGCGTCACCGTCTTCGGCACGCTCGCAATGGTCTCCTATCCGGCGCTCGCCGATCTCGCGCGGCTCGGCCCACGCGCCTATGGCCTATGGGCCGGCGCCTCGATCCATGAGGTCGCGCAAGTGATCGCCGCGAGCTTTCAGCACGGCCGCGAAGCCGGCGATTTCGGCGCCGTCGCCAAATTGTCGCGCGTGATGCTGCTGGCGCCGACGCTGCTGACGCTGGCTTTCATGGCTGGGCGCGGCGCGCGCGGCGCGGAAAAGTTTTCGCCGCCCTTCCCCTGGTTCGTGATAGGCTTTCTCGCCCTCGTCGGCGTCTCCAGCATCGTCGCCATTCCGCCGGACGCCAAGGCCGCCATCGCGACGGCGACCACCGTGCTGCTGTCGATGGCGCTGGCCGCCATGGGGCTCGAGACCGATATCGCCGCGCTGCGCGCCAAGGGGCTCCGGCCTCTGGCGCTGGGCCTGGCGGCCTCGGTCTTCGTCTCCGGCTTCAGCCTCGCGCTCATCGAGGCGTTCTTTCGCTGAGGCGTCATGACGCTCGAGCAATTGCGCATTTTCGTCGCCGTCGCCGAGCGCGAGCATGTGACGCGAGGGGCGCGCGAGCTCAATCTCACCCAATCGGCGACGAGCGCGGCCATCGCCGCGCTCGAGGCGCGCTACGCGACGAAACTGTTCGATCGCGTCGGCCGTCGCATCGCGCTCACCGAGGCGGGGCGCCTGTTTCTCGTCGAGGCCAAGGCCGTGCTGGCGCGCGCCGCGGCGGCGGAGGCGGTTCTCTTCGATCTCGCCGGGCTCGAATGCGGGGCGCTGAGCCTCGCCGCGAGCCAGACGGTCGGCAATTATTGGCTGCCGCCGATCCTGCATCGCTATCGCGCGCTCTATCCGAAGATCGCGATAGAGCTGAAAATCTGCAACACGCTGACCGCCGCCGATATGGCGCGCGAGGGCATTGTGGATTTCGCCATCGTCGAAGGCGAAATCGACGACAAATCCCTCGCAGTGGAGCCGGTCGCCTGGGACGAGCTGAAGCTCGTCGCCTTCCCCGGCCATCCCTGGACCGCTGCGGCGCCGAAGCGCGTCGAAGATTATCGATCCGCGAGCTGGGTGCTGCGCGAAAAAGGCTCCGGCACGCGCGCCATTTTCGAGGCGGTTCTAAGCGAGAAGGGCGTCGACCCCGGCGAGCTGCGCATCGCGCTGGAACTGCCGACGCATGAGGCGGTCGCCGCGGCCGTGGCGGCGGGCGCCGGCGTCGCCATGCTGCCGAGCCTCGTCGCCGGGGCCTCGGCCGGGGCGCTGGCGGCGATCGACATCGCTCTGCCGAAGCGGCGCTTTCTCGCCCTGCGCCGTGAGGGCCGCCACATCACCCATGCGGCGCAGGCGTTTTTGGCGCTGCTGCGCTGAGAGGCGCGTCGGCGCGCCGATCGCCCGCCGACGCGCGGCCGCCGGACTCTTCCCGGCGCCCGGCGGTCAACGGAACAATTGCGACAATTGGTGCATCACAATGAGGAAGAAGGCGAGCACCCCGCCAATTCCCATCAAAGCTTTCACGACGCCCGCGCTGCTCGTCTGCATGGCTCCCGCTCCTTGTTCGGTTGCGACAAAAGCGAGGCTAGCGGAGCGAAAACGGCGTTAAACCGCCAAGATTCGCGCGCCGACGGGTCCAAAGATGCAAGGCGGCCCCGCGGCTTGACAGAGCGCGCGCGCTCGGAGGAAGCTGCCGGCGACCCTGAGAAAAGAGCAATAATGCCGAGTGGAGGGGTCCAATGTCGCGACCCTTCGCCTATAGCCTGTCGCGCGAGATCGATCCGCGCCGCGGCGCGCCCCTCTATCTGCAGATCGTCCATGCGCTCATTCACGATGTGAGGAGCGGACGGCTCGCGCCGGGGGCGGCGCTGCCCAGCAGCCGCGAGCTCGCCGAATCGCTCGGCGTCAATCGCAAGACCATCGTGCTCGCCTATGACGAGCTGGTCGCCCAGGGCTGGTTCGCCACCCATGGCACGCGCGGCACTTTCGTCTCCGCCGAGCTGCCCGAGACGCTGCCGGCGCCGCGCAAAGCCTCCGCCGATCCGCGCACGCCCGGCTTTCCCTTCCGCGCGACGCCCGACCCCGCTTTTGTGCCGGCCGGCGAGGGACTGGCCATAGACGACGGGCTTCCCGATGCGCGGCTCTTCTCGATCGACACTCTGCTCGGCGCCTATCGCGACGCCGGACGGCGCGCCGCGCGCTGCGGCGGGCTCGGCTATGGCGACCCGCGCGGAACAGGCGAGCTGCGCCGCGCCATAGCGGCGATGCTGGCCTCGCATCGCGGACTCATCGTGGACGCCGAGGATGTGTGCGTCACGCGCGGCAGCCAGATGGGCATTTTCCTCGCCGCGCGCATTCTCGTCGCGCCGGGCGACGTCGTGCTGGTGGAAGGCCTCGGCTATTCGGCGGCGCGCGCTGCCTTCGCCGCCGCCGGCGCCGAGGTGATCGGCGTCCGCCTGGACGAGGACGGCGTCGATGTGGAGGATGTCGAGCGCCTGTGCCGCGGGCGGCCGGTGCGCGCGATCTATGTGACGCCGCACCATCAGTTTCCGACCACTGTTCCGCTGACCCCGGAGCGGCGGCTGCGCCTGCTGGACCTTTCCGCCAAATATGAGTTCGCGATCATCGAGGACGATTACGATCACGAATATCATTTCGAGCGCCAGCCCCTGCTGCCCATGGCGAGCTATGCGCCCGGACGGGTGATCTATGTCGGCTCCATGTCCAAGCTGCTGCTGCCGGGATTGCGCATCGGCTATGTCGTCGCGCCGCCGCCGGTGGTGAAATCCATGGCCAACGCCGCCGCCGGCGTGGATCGCCAAGGCAATGCGCTGACCGAGCTCGCCGTGGCCGCTCTCGTCGATTCCGGCGAGCTGCGCCGCCATGTGCGCAAGGCGCGCCAGATCTATGCGCAGAGGCGCGACGCTTTCGGCGCATCCCTCGCCCGCGCCTTCGGCGACGCCATCCGCTTCCGCATCCCGGCCGGCGGCCTCGCCTTCTGGACGACGTTCCGCGACGAGGCGACGCTCGACGCGCTGGAGCGCGACGCCCCCGCCAATGGTCTGCGCTTCCTTCCCTCCAGCTGCTTCGCGGCGCCGCCGCAGCGCGGGCGCGGGCTGCGGCTTGGCTTCGGCAGCCTCGACGCCGGCGAGGCGGAGCGCGTCATCGGGCGGCTGCGCCGCGCCGCCGGCGCGCAAAGCTCGCTACCCTGCTGATCGTTCGGCCGATCTGGACGAAGCCGGCCGCTCGAGCCACATTGAGGATCTTCGAATGAGGAGACGCCCGATGGGAGCGACGCAGGAAAATAGCCGCGCGATCATCGCCGACGCCACGGGTCGCGACGCGCTGTGGGAGCATATCCTCCGCGAGGCCGAGGACATGCTGGCGCGCGAGCCGGCGATGGCGAGCCTGGCGCTGACCTTCGTTCTCAATCGCCGCTCCTTCGAGGATGCGGTCACGCGACGCTGCGCGGCGCGTCTCGGCGGCGCGGTGACGGAAGATCTGCTCTTCGACGCCTTCGCCCGCGCGCTGGACGCCGATCCTGCGATCGGCGAAGCCTTTCGCGCCGACATAAAGGCCGTCGTCGAGCGCGACGCCGCCTGCGGAAGGCTGATCGAGCCGCTGCTCTTCTTCAAAGGCTTTCACGCGATACAGACGCATCGGCTGGCGCATTGGCTGTGGACCAATGGCCAGACCGATCTCGCGCTCTATCTGCAGAGCCGCTCGTCGGACGCGTTCCAGACCGACATTCACCCCGCGGCGCGTTTCGGCCGCGGCATATTCCTCGATCACGCGACGGGACTCGTCGTCGGCGCGACGGCGGTGGTGGAGGACGATGTCTCCATTCTGCAGAGCGTGACGCTGGGCGGCACCGGCAAGGAGAGCGGCGACCGCCATCCCAAGGTGCGGCGCGGCGTGATGATCGCCGCCGGCGCGAAGATTCTCGGCAATATAGAAATCGGCGCCTGCTCGCGCGTCGCGGCCGGCTCTGTCGTTCTGCATCCCGTGCCGCGCAACGCCACTGTGGCGGGCGTTCCGGCCAAAGTGGTGGGAACGGCCGGCTGCGCCGAGCCGGCGCGCGACATGGATCAGTTCCTGAACGGCCTGTCGTACGATTCGTTCAGCTATTCCATTTGACGCCTCACTGCGGCGGCGTCTCTCGTCAAGGCGTCTCTTGTCACGGCGTCTCCTGGCCGACGCGCCCGGCGAGCTGCGCGAAGGAGAAGCTTTCTCCAGCGGCCGATTCGCGCAGAGCGAGACGCAGCAGCCGCGCGGGAAAGCAGATCGCCTCCACATTGGAGTCGCGCATGTCGCGCGGCCGCAGCGGATCATTGGCGAGCGAAAGCTCGACATCGACGAGCAGAGCGTCGATCTCCTCCTGTCCGAGCGCGCCCTTGTCGCGCAATGCGCCGAACAGCGCCGCCAGTATGGCGTAGACGCCCTCGAGCTGAAGATTGGCCGTGTTCATATGTCGCCTCCGGCGCCCCTTCAGCGTAACCGCCGGCGGGGGGATTCGATCCATCGGCGGAGAAATTCTTTGGGATGAGGGCGAGCACGCATGCCGCTTCCCTCGTCCTTCGAGACGCCCGCGCCGAAGTCGGGCTTGCCCGACTTCGGCTCTTTGAATTGTCGATCTCGGGCCAGCCCGAGATCGATGCGGGCTCCTCAGGATGAGGGAAGCTTCGGATGGCGCGATGAATTACGAGGCGCTCCAGCGCAGCACGGGCTTGCGCGCGGCGGCGGTTTCGTCGAGGCGGCGGCGCGGGGCGTAGCGCGGCGCCTCGGTAAAGCGACGCGTCTCGCCGCGTTTCGCGCTAGCGATGAGATCCCGCATCGTCACGACGAAGAGATCGAGAGAGCGTTTCGATTCCGATTCCGTCGGCTCGATCAGCATGGCGCCATGCACCACGAGCGGGAAATAAATCGTCATCGGATGATAGCCCTCGTCGATCATCGCCTTGGCGAAATCGAGCGTCGAGACGCCCGTCCCCTCGAGGAAGCTATCGTCGAATAAGACCTCATGCATGCAGAGGCGATCGCCGAAAGGCTGCGTCATCACATCGCGCAACGCTGTGCGCAGATAATTGGCCGAGAGCACGGCGTCGCGCGACGCCTGCGCGAGCCCATCCGCGCCATGCGACAAAATATAGGCGAGCGCGCGCACGAAAGTTCCGAACTGACCATGAAAAGCAGTGAGCCGGCCGAAGCTCTGCGCCCCATCGCCATGCTCGACGAGACGCAATGTCTCGCCTTCGCGCAGCAGGAACGGAACCGGCGCGAAAGGCGCGAGACGTTCGGAAAAGACGACCGGACCAGAGCCCGGCCCACCGCCGCCATGCGGCGTCGAGAAGGTCTTGTGCAGATTGAGATGCATGGCGTCGACGCCCATATCGCCGGGCCGCGCGACGCCGGCGATAGCGTTGAAATTGGCGCCGTCACAATAGAAATAACCGCCCGCCTCATGCACGCGCCGCGCAATGGCGACGATATTGCGCTCGAACAATCCGCACGTATTCGGATTGGTGAGCATGATGGCCGCGACATCGGGGCCGAGCGCTTTGGCGACCGCTTCCTCGCTCACCACGCCATCGGCGCCGGCATCGATCACGCGCGGCTGAAAGCCGAGCAGTGCGGCGCTCGCCGGATTTGTGCCATGCGCCGATTGCGGGATGAGAACCACCTTGCGCGTCTGCGCCTCGCCCCGCGCCGCGAGCGCCGACTCTATGGCCATGAGGCCGCAGAGCTCGCCATGCGCGCCGGCTTTCGGCGAGAGCGCTATGGCGCTCATGCCGGTGAGCGTCAGCAGCCAGCGCGACAGCTCCTCCATCAGCGCCAGCGCGCCCTGCGCCGTCGATTGCGGCTGCAGCGGATGCAGATCGGCGAAGCCCGCGAGCCGCGCGATCTTCTCATTGAGACGCGGATTATGCTTCATCGTGCAGGAGCCGAGCGGATAGAGGCCCGCGTCGATCGAATAATTCTTGCGCGACAGACGCACATAATGGCGCATCGCCTCCGGCTCCGAGAGGCCGGGCAGGCCGATCGGCCCTTTGCGCTCGAGCGCGCCGAGACGCGGCTCCAAATGCGCCGGCTCTTCTATATCGACGCCGCTCGTATCGGTGCGGCCGATCTCGAAGATCGGCGGCTCCTCCTGATCGAGCCCGCGATTTCCCGAGAAGGTCTCGAACGAAAAATCCTTCGGATGATCGAGCATCAGAGCGCTCCTCTCATTGCGGCGACGAAAGCCTCACGATCTTCCACCGTATCGACCTCTGTGCTGGCGACGATGAGGAGATCATCGAGCCCCGCATCTGGAAGCAGGCGCGAGACCGGAACGCCCGCAAGCACGCCCTGTTCCGCCATGGCTTCGACGAGACGCGCGGCGTCGCCCGGAACGCGCAGCGTGAATTCGTTGAAGAAGCTCTCATTGAGCGTCTCGACTCCGGCAACGCTCGCGAGCCGGTCGACGAGATCGACGGCGCTCGCATGATTTGCGCGCGCCAGACGACGCAGGCCCGCTTCGCCGAGCAGGCTCAAATGAATGCTGAAGGCGAGCGCGCAGAGATTGGAGTTGGTGCAGATGTTGGACGTCGCCTTGTCGCGACGAATGTGCTGCTCGCGCGCCGAGAGCGTCACGACATAGCCGCGGCGTCCGTCGGCGTCGACGGTCTCGCCGATGAGACGGCCGGGCGTCTGCCGCAGATGGGACTGCCGCGTCGCGAACAGGCCGAGATAAGGGCCGCCGAAGGAGAGCGGATTGCCGAGCGACTGGCCTTCGCCGACGGTGATATCGGCGCCCATCTCGCCGGGCGACTTCAGCAGGCCGAGCGAGACCGCCTCGGTGAAGACGGCGACGAGCAGCGCGCCATGCCGATGGCAGGCCTCGGCGATGGGCGCGAGATCGCGCAGATTGCCGAATACATCCGGCGTCTGCAGGATGACGCAGGAGACGCTGTCGTCGATCGCCGATGCAATGTCTTCCCGCGCCCGCACATCCGGCGCCAGCGCGACAATCTCATCGCCGGCGAAATGCGAGATCGTGCGCAGCACATCCGCATAATGCGGATGCAATCCGCCGGAGAGAATCGCCTTGCGCCGCTTGGTGATTCGATGCGCCATCAGCGCCGCCTCGGCGCAGGCGGTGGAGCCGTCATACATCGACGCATTGGCGATCTCCATGCCGGTGAGCATGGCGACCTGCGTCTGAAACTCGAAGAGATATTGCAACGTCCCTTGCGATATCTCCGGCTGATAGGGCGTGTAGCTGGTCAGAAATTCCGAGCGCTGGATCAGATGATCGACGCTCGCGGGAATATGATGGCGATAAGCGCCGGCGCCGATGAAGAAAGGCGCGCTCGCGGCCGAGAGATTGCGCTTCGCCATGGCGGAGAGCAGACGCTCCACCTCTATCTCCGATTTTGCGCGCGGGAGATCGAGCGGCGCTTCGAGCAGCAGCTCAGACGGCACATCGGCATAGAGCGCCGCGAAATCGGCGACGCCGATCGCCTCGCGCATTTGCGTGCGATCGACATCCGTCAAGGGCAGATAGCGCATGGCTCATCCCTCGCTTTCCAGAAAGGCGCGATAGGCGTCCTCGTCCATCAGATCTTCGAGCTCGGAGGCGTCGTCGACGCGCAAGGTCAGCAGCCAGCCTTCGCCGAGCGGCTCCTTATTGACGAGATCGGGCGACGATTCGAGGCGGTCATTGATCGCGACCACCTCGCCGGAAATCGGCGCATAGATTTCGCTCGCCGCCTTGACGCTTTCGATCGTCGCCAGCTGCTCGCCCTTGGCGACGCGCCGGCCCGGCGACGGCAGCTCGACAAAAACGATATCGCCGAGCTGCGACTGCGCGAAATCGGTGATTCCGACGATCGCGACATCATCCTCGACGCGCACGAAATCATGATCCTTGGTGTAACGCTCGCCGCTCATGATCTGTCCTTTCCGGCTGGGCCGCGGAAAAAGCGATGGGGAACGAAAGGCAGGGATGTGACCTCGACCGCGACAGGCTTGTCGCGAAGGCGGCTCTCCAGCGTGACGCCGGGCGTGGCGAAGCCGGATTCGACATAGCCCATGGCGATGGGACGCGAGAGCGTCGGCGAATAGCCGCCGGACGTGATTCGGCCGATGATTCGGCCATCCGGCGCCGCCAGCGCCGCGCCCTCGCGCAATGGCGCGCGGCCTGCCGGCAGCAGGCCGACGCGCAGACGCGCAGGGCCATGCTCCAGAGCGGCGCGGATGCGCTCATAGCCGGGGAAGCCGCCCTGCTCGCGGCGGCGCTTGCCGATCGACCAGGCGAGACCCGCCTCGACCGGATCGGTCGTCGCGTCGAGATCGTGGCCATAGAGGCAAAGGCCGGCCTCGAGCCGCAGCGAATCGCGGGCGGCGAGGCCGGCGGGCGCGACATCCGGATGCGCCAGCAGAGCCTCCGCCAGCGGCTCGGCGAGATGATTGGGAACAGAAATCTCGAAGCCGTCCTCGCCCGTGTAGCCGGAACGCGACACGAAAAGCCCGGCGCCGCGAAACTCGGCGGCGCGCCAGCCCATGAAGGGCATGCTCTCGAGGTCGAGCTCTTGCAGGACCGTCGCGAGCGCGGCGGCGGCGCGCGGTCCCTGCAGCGCGATCAGCGCGCGACCGGAGAGAACCGACAGGCCGAGCTGCGGCAACTGTTGGCGCAAAAGCGCGAAATCTTGCTGCTTGGCCGCGGCGTTGACGATGAGCAGCAACCGCTCGTCGCGCCCCGGCAGGCGGGTGATCATCAGATCGTCGAGAACCCCGCCATCCTCCGCGAGCAGCTGGCTATAGCGCGTGCGCTCGGTGTGAAGGTCCGCGATGGCGGCGGGGACCAGAGATTCGATCCGCTCCGCCGCTCCGCGGCCGCCGAGGATCGACTGGCCCATATGGGAGACATCGAAGAGGCTCGCCTTCTCGCGCGTGTGGGAATGCTCGGCGACGACGCCGGCCGGATAATGCAGCGGCAGCTCATAGCCGGCAAAAGGCGTCATTCGCGCGCCGAGAGCGCGATGCAGCGCATCGAGCGGCGTCTTCTCCGGCATCGTGGACGTGGGTGGGGCGTGGCTTTCGCTCAAAGGGCGCTCCGACAGTCGGCGTACGGCATTGGGCGGATTGCTCCGCCCGGCTCGCGCCCCCTCTGTCTGGAGACCTGAGAGATTTCCCTGCAGCGCAGGTTACGCCCTTCGGTGGGCGCGGATGGGCCGCGCCGCTTTCCAGAGTGTCTCTTTCCTCGCGGTCCTTTTGCCTGAGCGTTTCCGGGGCGGTTGCGCCTTCGGCTCCGGCGCGAACGCCGGCCTCTCCCGCGAAGATCGTCGAGACACTTCAAAAGATGAGATCGAAACGCGCGCTCGTCAAGCCTCGTCGGCGACGAGATCCTGCGTCGGACGGTCGCGCCCCGAGCGGGGCGGCCTTATTCTTCGCAGTCGGTGGACAGGACGACCTCGTCGGGCAATCCCACCATCACGCTTTTTTCCAAATTCACCCCGACGAGACGCGCCAAGGCGCCGTCTCCCTCGAGGATCACCACGGCTTCGCTCGGCATGTCCTTCAGCACTTCGATCAATTGCGCGACCGTCATCGAACATCCTCGCGTCTAGAGTCTTTCCACGTCTCAGCGGAACGGGAACAAGACTCTAGGCTCATGCTTCGAGGCGCATCGAACGCCGAACCGGCGTCTGCCTCGTCTGGAAATGCACACTTCGCCGACGCGCCGACGCGCGGCGCGTCGGTCGCGCTCAGCCGAATTTGAACAGCACGCCATAGCCGCCGCGCGGATAGTTCCACACGATATCGCCCTGCGGCTCGCAGAGAACACGACAAGTGCCGCATTCCAGACAACCGTCCGGCGTGATCTCGACCTGGCCCGAGGCGTTCTGCTCATAGCAGCCAGCCGGGCAGATCTTGGTCATCGCCACGAGATTCTTGGACGGCGTCGTGTGCGGTTGCACGACTATATGGGGTTTTCCTTGATCGACGAGATAGCGGTTCTGGAACAGCTTCTCCTCGACTCGCGCAGCTTGCGTCGACATCGCGATTCCTCCTCTCAGCGCCAGGCGCGCGCCAGACGCCATGCATCTCCGAACAGTCCCGTCAGCGAGCGCTTCTCACGGAAAGCACGGACTGACGCCTTTTCCTTCTCGATCTTCGGCGTGCCGTCGACGCGTAGGAAATTCTCCATCGCCTTCGACACGAGTGTCGGATAGGTGAGGAAGAAATTCTGCGCCTGCGTATGCAGCAACGCCGGCATGTCCTTGTATTTCTTCAGATCCTTCATGACGAAGCTGTCATCGAGGAATTTTTTGTAGAGCGCCAGATTCTGCTTCGTCATTGGATCGCGGCGGGACTTCACCTGGAAAATCGCCTCGCCCGCGAGCCTGCCGGACGTCATAGCAAGATTCGAGCCTTCTCTATGGATCGCATTGTTGAGCTGCGCGGCGTCGCCGACGACAACCCAACCATCGCCGAACAGCTCCGGAATCGTGTTGAAGCCGCCCTCGGGAATGAGATGCGCGGCATATTCCTTCACTTCCGAGCCCTCGAGCAGCGGCGCGATCGACGGATGCTTTTTGAAATTCTCCAGCATGCCGTAGGGCGTCTCCTGGTTTTCGGCGAAATCCGACACCAGGCAGCCAAACCCGACAGAAATGCTCTCTTTGTTCGTATAGACGAAGCCCATGCCGGTCATCCCCTTGGAGATGGTGCCGGCCGCCTCGATCACGACGCCTTCGTCGCCATGCAGATTGAAGCGGGCTTCGAGCGTCTCGCGCGGGAGAAAATGCATTTCTTTCACGGCGAGCGCGACATGCTCGGGCCGCGGCGTCGGCCGCAGACCAGCGCGCGCGCCGAGCAGGCCGTTGACGCCTTCCGCCAGCACGACGACATCGGCGAAGACCGTGCCGCCGGCGCGATCCGTGCGCACGCCGATCACCTTGCCATAAGCGTCGCTGACCAGCTCGGTGACGGTCGTCTCGCTGATGACGATCGCGCCCGCGCCCTGCACCTGCTTGTTGAACCAGCGATCGAACTGGGAGCGGATGATCGTGTAGCGGTTCGGCTTCTCTTCGTTGAAGTCATCCGAACGATATTGCATGCCCGTATGCGAGCGGTCGGTCATCATCCAGAACCGCTGCTCGATGAGATGCCGCTCAAGCGGCGCCTCCTCGCGGAAATCCGGAATGATCTTCTCCAGCATGTCGGCATAGAGAATGCCGCCCTGCACATTTTTGGAGCCGGCGTATTCGCCGCGCTCCAGCTGCAGGACGTTCAGACCGCGCGAGGCCATCGTATAGGCCGCAGCGTTGCCGGCCATGCCGGCCCCGATGACGATCGCGTCGAATTTCTCTTCGATCATGATGATCTCCTCGGGTTAGCCGGCGAGCCGGTCTGCGTTCTCGGGCGAGAGACGTTTGCGGAATGCTTCGGTCAGCGCCGGCAGCAGGCGAATGGCGTCGGTCACTATGCCGATATGCGCGAAGTCGAAGATGGGCGCATTCTTGTCGGTGTTGATCGCGACGATGCAATCGGCGCCTTCGACGCCGACGCGATGCTGGATCGCGCCGGAGATGCCGGCGGCGATATAGAGCTTGGGACGGATCGACTTGCCGGTCTGGCCGATCTGGCGATCGGAGCTGATCCAGCCCTTCTGCACCAGAGGACGCGAGCCGCCGAACTCGGCGCCGAGCACGGTCGCGAGATTGCGCACGAGCTGATAATTCTCCGCGCTCTGCAGGCCGAGCCCGCCGGCGACGACGACATCGGCAAAAGCGAGATTGCTCTTCGCCGACTCGCGGTCCGGAATGAACTTCAGCAGCTTGGTGATGATCGTGTCTTCGTCGAGATCGGCTTTGAACTCGATCACACGACCTGTGCGCGTCTCGTCGCGCACAGGAGTCGGCAGCTGACGCGGACGCACGGTCGCCATCTGCGGCCGATAGTTCAACGTATAGATCGTGCAGAGCAGCGAGCCGCCGAAGGTCGGCCGCGTCGCCGCCAGCGAACCATCGGCGTCGACCGCGAGCTCGGTGCAATCGGCGGTGAGGCCGGTGAGCAAGGTCGTCGCCACCGAGCCGGCGAGATCGCGGCCGAGCGTCGTCGCGCCCAGCAGCAGGATCTCGGGCTTATGCGTGTTGACGAGCTGCGTGACGGCCTTCGAGTAAGGCTCGTTGCGATAATCGCCGAGGATCGAATCCTCGACGAGATAGGCGAGATCGGCCCCGTAGAAGAAGGACTCGTTGACGGCCTTGCGCGTGGCGTCTCCCGGCGAGCCGAGCACGACGGCGGCGAGATCGACGTTCAGCTGATCCGCGAGCTTGCGGCCGGCGCCGAGCAGCTCCCAGGACACCGGATGCACCTCGCCGCGCTCCAGCTCGACGAACACCCAGACGTGCTTGTAGCCGCGGAAATGCTCCGGGAGCTCCTTTTTCGCGCTGGCGCGGCTCTGCTGCGGCGCGGCGGGGGCGGGCTTGTCGGACATTTTCGCTTCTCCTTTAGAACCCACTGGCCAGTTTCGTCATGTCGTCCTCGAGCGCAGGATGGCGCTTGAAGATCGCCTCGATCAGCACGTCGGCGGAATCGCCCGCGTTCTTTCCCGGCTCCACGAAGGCCGCGCGATCGGTCCGCACCGGCGGAGCGAAGACTTTCTTCACGATCGTCGGCGAGCCTTTCAGCCCGCATTTCGTGAGGTCTTCGATCTCCGCGTCTTTCGCGCTCCAGGTGATGATATCGGCGCGCGCCGCGCGCAGCGAATCCGAAATGGAGCCGCGACGCACCTCGTTCGTCCCCTCGAGCATGGCGATGAGGCAAGGCATTTTCGTCTTCAGAACCTGCGTGCCGCCTTCCGCGCGACGCTCGATCACGACCTCGCGCTTCTCCTCATCGGCTTCGACGATCTTGGAGACATAAGTCAACTGCAGAAGGCCGAGACGCTTCGCCACACCCGGACCGACCTGCGCCGTGTCGCCGTCGATCGTCTGCTTGCCGGTGAAGACGAGATCGAGAGCGCCCCAGGTCTTCTGAATCTTGTTGATCGCCTGAGCGAGCGCATAGGTCGTCGCCAGAGTGTCCGCGCCGGCGAAGAAACGATCGGTGAGCAGAATCGCGCGATCGGCGCCGATCGCCATCGTCTTGCGCAACGCATCGGCGGCCATGGGCGGACCCATGGTCAAGGTCGTGACCTCGCCGCCGAATTTGTCGCGCAGCTTCAGCGCTTCCTCTAGCGAGAAGAGGTCATAGGGATTGATGATCGTCGGCACGCCCTGCCGCATGATCGTGTTGGTGACGGGATGCACGCGGATCTGGGCGCTGTCGGGAACTTGCTTGATGCAGACAAGTATCTTCATGTGTCTCTTCCTCTCGCCATCCCGACTTGTGTTTCGATCTTCATCCGTTCGACGTCGTGACCGTTGTGAGCGGCACGAAGGGCTTCTTCGGCTCCTCTTTCGGCTTTACAGCGTCCTTGTGCACTTTGAAAAGCCGTTCTTCGATCGGAGACGATTTCGTGAAGTCCTGATACGCTTTCGCGAGAAATTCACGGCAGGCTTCGCGCACCTCGTCGTCGGACGCGCCCTCGGGCGCCGCCTTGTGAAGATACTCGCCCATGCGTCGCAGAATATGCAGACGCGAGTGCCGCACGATGTTGGGGTCGTATTCGACGCCGAGAAGGTCGAAGAATTCCTCGGCCGCCGACAATTTGCGCAGATCGTCCAATATGCTCATGGCTTGTTGTCTCCGACTTGCCGATGGGAGCCTTCGCTGACGCGCACTTGTAGATGTGCGAGCCGCGCTTCGAGAAAATCGATGCGGTCGATGAGCACGGAGATCGCGTCGCCGACCGGATCGGGAATGAGGTGATGCTCGAGATCGATGCGGCCATCGACCCCCGAGCGGCGCCGCTGCTCGCGCACCACGCGGCCGGGAATTCCGACCACAGTCATCTCTGGCGGAACATCCTCGATGACGACAGAATTGGCGCCGATGCGCGCGCGCGGGCCGACGCTGATCGGCCCTAATATCTTGGCGCCGGCGCCGATCAGCACGCCATCGCCGACTGTTGGATGGCGACGCCCCACGGACCAGGAGGTGCCGCCCAGAGTGACGCCGTGATACATGGTCACATCGTCGCCGATGGTCGCCGTCTCGCCGATGACGACGCCGGCGCCATGATCGATGAAGAAGCGTACGCCGATCGTCGCGCCGGGATGAATGTCGATATTGGTGACGAGACGGCCGAACCACGACAGCGCCCGCGCCGAGAACTTATGGCCGCCGCGCCACAGGCGATTGGCGATGCGATGCCATATCAGCGCATGCACGCCCGGATAGAGCAGAACCACCTCGAGCGTGCTACGCGCCGCCGGATCGCGCTGCGCGACGCAGCCGACATCCTCACGGATCAGCGCGAACAGGCCTTTGCTGGGCGCGACGCGCGGCGTGTCGACAATCGAAATGGGACTCATGACACGCCTCCGACATCATGCCGCGCCGCTATGGCCGCCTCCGCCTGCGCCCGATCGACGAGACGAATGAACTCTCCGCGATTGACTGGACCCTTCTGGTCCAGAGCGCGACGCTTGACATGATCGAGCAGGCGCGCGGCCGTCTCACGGTCGAGATCGACACCGATCTCGGCGCATTTCTTCTGAATCGCGCTCAAGCCCGAATGCTTGGCGATGATGATGCGGTGCCGCCGTCCGAGCCGCGCGGGATCGAGGCCCTGATAGGTGCGCACATCCTTCATCAGCGCCGCGACATGAATGCCGGATTCATGCGTGAATATGTCGGACCCGACCACCGCCTTGGCGCGGCCGATCTTGCGGCGCGCCGCCGCCGCCACGAGCCGCGCGACGCCTTGCAGACGCTTGAGATCGATATTGGTGCGCCCATGCGCGACATGGCCGAGCGCGAGCGCGACCTCCTCGAGCGCCGCATTGCCGGCGCGCTCGCCGAGACCGAGCATGGTGACGGAGGCATGCGTCGCGCCGCCGCGCACCGCTGCGAGCGTGTTGGCGGTGGCGAGGCCGACATCGTCATGGCCGTGAAACTCGATCGGCAGATCGGTCTCCTCGCGCACGCGCCGTATCGACTCATAGGTCGCGAAGGGATCGAGCGTCCCGAGCGTGTCGGCGAAGCGAAAACGCGTCGCGCCCGCCGCCGCGGCCGCCCGTGCGATGCGACCGATGTCGCGCGGGTCGGCGCGCGAGGAATCCTCGCCGCCGAGAGCCACGGTCAGCCCTTTCGAACGCGCATAGGCGACCACACGCTCCACCCGCGCCGCCGCGCCATCGACATCCGTCGACAGTTTCACGCCGATCTGCAATCGCGACATGGGCGACGACACGTTCACATGTGCGACATTCGCTGCGAGCGCGGCGTCGACGTCGCTCTCGCTCAGCCGACACCAGGCCATCACCCGACACGGCAGACCGTCCGTGGCGATCGCGGCGATCGACTCGATTTCGTCCCGGCCCATAGCCGGCGTCCCCGCCTCGATCTCATCGACGCCGAGGGCCGCAAGAGCGCGCGCGATCGCGAGCTTTTCCGCGGCGGTGAAGGCGACGCCCGGCGCCTGCTCACCGTCGCGAAGCGTCGTGTCATTGATGAAGATGCGGGGTTGATCGCCGTTCACGGGAGCCGCCTATCACGCAAAAACGGGCTTGGAGTCGTTGGTCTTCTTCTCCGCATCCGCCCAGAAAGGAGACATCTCGCGCAGCTTCTCGACAATCCCCGGCAGGGCTTCGACGACGCGATCGACATCCTCGGACACATTGTCCCGCGAGAAGGAGAAACGCACCGCGCCATGCAGCGCAGCCTCGGGAATCTCCATCGCCTTAAGCACATGGCTCGGCTCCATGGAGCCCGAGGTGCAGGCCGAGCCCGACGAAGCAGCGACGCCCCCGCGATTGAGATGCAGCAGGATCGCTTCGCTCTCGACATATTCGAAAGCGATATTGGTCGTGTTGGGCAGACGGTCATGGCGATCGCCATTGACGATGCAATTGGGAACGCGCTGCAGAACCGCTTTCTCCAGCCGATCGCGCAGCTCTTTCACGCGGCCCTGCTCCTCGGCCATGTGCTGGAGCGCGAGCTCCGCCGCCTTGCCGAGGCCGATGATCGCTGGCACATTCTCCGTGCCGCCGCGACGCGCTCGCTCTTGATGACCGCCGCGGATCAGCGGCTTGAAACGCGCGCCCTTCTTCACATAGAGCGCACCGATTCCCTTCGGACCGTGTAGCTTGTGGCCAGACAGCGACAACATGTCGATCGCGCTGTCCTTGAGCGAGATCGGGGTCTTGCCGACAGCTTGCACAGCGTCTGTATGGAACAGAGCGCCATGCTCCTTAGCTAGCTCGGCGAGGCCTTCGACCGGGAAAATCGTCCCGGTCTCATTATTCGCCCACATCAGAGACACGACGGCGACCTTGTCGGACAACGCGGCGCGATAGGCTTCGATATCGAGCTGGCCGGAACCGTCGACGCCGATGAAATGAACCTTGGCGCGGCCGGTTTTCTCGAGATGCTCGCAGAGCGACAGAATCGCGGGATGCTCGACCTTGGACGTCACGATCTCATTGCGATCCGGCAGCGCCTCGAGCGCCGATAGAATGGCTGCGTTGTCGCTCTCCGTGCCGCCCGAGGTGTAGATGATCTCGTGGTCATGCGTCGCGCCGAGCAGCTGCTGAAGCTGCTGCCGCGCGGCCTTCACCGCGGTCCCGACCTCCGCCCCGAAAGAGTGAGCCGAAGAGGCGTTGCCGAAATGCTCCGTGAAGAAGGGGAGCATCGCATCCACCACCGACGGATCGGTTCGGGTCGTCGCGTTATTGTCGAGATAAATCGCCTTCATGACGCACTCCTCAATGAGCGTTGCGACCGACCGGGATCACGCGAATCGGCACGCCCAATTTGGCCATGAGCCGCTCCTGAATTCCCGAGACAGTGACGCTCGCCATTTGACAGCCCACACATGCGCCGGTGAGACTGACCAGCACGTTGGAGCCGTCGACGTCGATCAGCTCACAGTCGCCGCCGTCCTTGCGCAGATAGACGCGGAGGTCTTCGATCGTTTCCTCGATCAGTCGAATCTTCTTCAGATTCGTCATACCGGCCGAAGGCGGCGGAAGCGGCGAGGCCGGGGAGAGCGGCGAAGATTCCGCAGCTGGCCGCACGATCGGCTTCGCAGGAGCCGGCGCTGTCGACGCGGCCCGCACGGCGGCGCTGAAAAGATTGAGCGAGCCCGGCCGCGGCGCGACAGGAGCCGGAGCCGGAGCGGCCGCCACCGTCTCTGGACGTGCGATTTCCGCCACCTGCGGAGCCGCTGAAGCGGCAGACGCAGCCGCAGCCTCGGTCGCTACCCGAAGCAAAATATCTTCGATCTGCTCATAGCAGGTCGTGCAGCCGGTGCCCGCCATGGTGAAGGCGCCGACCTGCTCGACCGTCGACAGACCATTGTCGCGGATCGCGCGCTCGATCGCCCTCGCATCGACGCCGTGACATTTGCAGACGAGCGCCGCCTCCTCGTGCTCCGGCCGCCAGACCTCGCCGCGAAAATTGGCGATCGCCGCTTGAAGCGCTTCATGCCCCATCACCGCGCAATGCATTTTCTCCGGCGGAAGCCCTCCGAGGAAATCCGCAATGTCGCGATTGGTGACCGCCCGCGCCTGCTCGAGCGTCTTGCCGATGACGAGCTCGGTCAGAGCCGAGGAGGAAGCGATCGAAGAGCCACAGCCATAAGTCTGGAATTTGGCTTCGAGAACGATCTCCGTCACAGGGTCGATATGGAGCATCAGCTTGAGCGCATCGCCGCAGGAAAGGGCGCCGACCTCGCCGATCGCATTGGCGCCGTCGAGAACGCCAGCGTTCTTAGGGTTGAAGAAATGCTCCTGGACCTTGTCGGAATATTCCCACATCGCCGCTCTCCCCCGAAGACGATCAACCGAACGACTTGCCGCAGGAACAGCTGGATTTGGCCTGGGGATTGTCGAAGGTGAAACCCGCGCCCTCGAGACCGCTGACGAAATCGACGCGCGTGCCGTCGAGATAAGCGAGCGAGCCCTCCTCCACGAAAACCTTCACGCCGTCGCGCTCGAAGACATGATCCGCGGGGTTGCTCTCATTGACGAGGCCCATCGTATACTGGAAACCCGCGCAGCCGCCCGCTTCGACCATGATGCGCAGACCCTCGACCTCCTGCCCGGCGCCCGAAATTGCCGAACGCACCGCGTTCAGCGCGTTGTCTGTGAGTTCGATCATTTGCTTAACCTCTTCCCGGAAAACTATCCGTCATAGAGGAAGCAACCGCTATGCCACACGGGTTTACCATCCTGAATCAGTCGATTCGCAGGGCTCGCGGCTGTTCGCATTCCCACAATGTCGGAGTTCCGACACGGATGGCGATTGTCCTTCGAAATGCACGAAATTCCGCGATTTCAGCGCCATTTGTCGCTGAAAAAGGGCGCCAAATCTCGAGATCGATCAGGAATTCGAGGGCTTGCCATGAGACAGGCGGGCTAAGGCGCTCTCGCCACTCTCGTCGCCGAAGCAGTCATGGAAATCGCTGCATTCCCGGCATGTCGGGGCCGCGCAAAGAACAAAGCCTTCCATCTCGCACAAGGAGCGATAAAAAAACTTTTTCCATTTCATATGATTGACATTACGCGATGCGAGGCTCGGAAAGCGCTCCTGCATCAAACGGCCGAGCTCGTCCCTCTTCGCGAGCCCGAGGTCCTGCCACAAATGCCGTGGGGACATAGACCGTTTTGTGAGGATCGAGGCGAGCCAGCCCGACTCCTCCGACGCGTCGCCGCGAAATCGCAACAATAATTGCCGAATTTGATCTTCTTCGTCATCCAGCTCGATCGTCTCGGGCTCCGCCGCTAAATCCAGCAGCAAACGTGCCTCGGGCGCCCAACGATCTATCAGCCGGCATATCTCCTCGCGCCCCAGCGCGAGAGACTGGGCGAGCCCACCGGGCCGCCCTGCCGCCTCGCTCAGACCCAGCGCCAACACGCAGCAGAACACATGGGCCGTAAACGGGTCGTCGCGTCCGAAATCACTCGGACGCGACCGCAAACGCACGTAAATGTCAGTCGAATCCAGACCGGGCTGCCCGAGCCTGCTCTCCGCGCGACGATCCTCGGAGAGAAAAGCCATCGGATCAGCCGGCCAGCTGGTCCACGGGGACGTGCGTCTGGCAGTCCTTCGGACACACCTTGGAACACGCTGAGCAGCCGATGCAATCCTGCTCCCTTTCGACCTTCATGATTTTCCGATTGAGCTCGCCGTCGAAATCATCGTCATCGTCACCGTCAGTGACGATTCCGAGGATGGTTCCCTCCGCATCGACGCCATAAAGCGCCATCACGTCCTGCGGGCAGACCTTGAAGCAACGTCCGCAGCCGATACAGGTCGCGGGGTTGATATCTGTCAGATAGGACGGCGTCCAATCGGCGCCGCCTCTCGTTTTGAACGCCCCCATCACGCCGTCTCCAATTCCTTGAGCTTCTGGCGCGCGGCCTCGAGAGCCGAATACGCCTCATAGGCCTCCTGCGCGACGGTGAGAATCGTGCCCCAATTGATCGGCAGCTCTTCCGAGAGGTCGTGCAGATTCATCTTCATATTTGTCGCTTTGGCAGAGAGCTTCTTGATCTCGGCCTTCAGCTCGTCGACGGAGCTCATTTTCCACTCTCCTTCGAAATCAGTAACGCGCGACTTCCGGAAACTTCTCGACCATCTCGACGCCGGAGTTGACGAGCTTGGTGCCTTCCTCAGACAGCTTGTCGAGATTGTCGAAGCCGAAACGATGAACGTCGCGCAGCTGCTTATTGACGACGATGAGGCGTCCAGCGATGAGAACCTGACGACCAAAGCCTTCGTGGCTCATCTTGATCATCGGCTGAACCATCACGCCAGTGGCGCGCTCGATCGACAGAGCGACCGCATTGTAGAAGAGCTCGACGCGCCAGAGGATCTCGGGATCCGGATCGCCGATCAGCGGGAGCGCCTTACGCGCTTCCTTGTCGACGATATACGGCTTGATGAGATCGAGGTCCTTCTTGTTCTCCCAAGTGCCGTGCGTGTCCTGCGCGCGCCACTGCTTGATGAGTTCCTTGACGAAGATGCTGTCAGCCGCATCACTCGCCGTAATCGTCTCCGTCTCAGCCATTTGCAGCCTCTTCCTCGAAATCGAAGGTACGTTCCTGGCCCTTCGTGATCACCTTGCGCAGCCACGGCGGCGGCGCGCCCTGCAGGACAACCTTCAGCTTCTCCAGCAGATCGACGATGTTCTCGGGCTGCGCCACCTTCATCGGGTGAATGCCGGACGCCACCACGCGCGCAGCGCCGGAGCCGCCGATCGCCGCAATGTAGAGAATCGCGCAATCCTTGATCGCCTCGAGCTTCGGCTGAAGCTTGTCTTCGTTTCCGTCTTCCTGCAGATCGCCCTGGAACTGGATCGTCTCGACCAAGCTATATCCATCGGCCGTCAGCTCGTAGATCGCGATATTCTTCGCCCAACCGAAATGGGCGTCGACGCGTTCGAGGTCTTGGGTGGCGAATGCGACTTTCATGCTGCCTCCTCGTGGTCAGGCCATCGCGGTTATTTGAACCAGCTCGGGAGCCGGCTCGCCCCCGAAATGCGTGACATTCTCATCTTCGCGGCGCCAAGTGTCCGGACCGGGCTCATGCGCCTGCGAAATGAACATATTGCCGATATTGAAGATCAGCGTCCGCGTCCCTCTATAGCCGACCGTCAGCTCGTGACCTGCGCCGAGACGATCGAAAGTCGGAAGGCCGAGTCGGAAGAGCGGCACGCCGAGACGTTCCGACGCCTGACGCCCATGCGAATGGGTCATTATCAAATCGGCGCCCTTCGAACGATTTTCCAAATCTTCGAGATCGCCGATCAGAACCTCATCGATCGCGAGCTTTTCGAGCACGGCCGAATGGGTCGTTGTCACCGCGGCCGTAACATTCGCGCCCATCTCGATCAGCCATGAACCGATCGCGAAGAGAAGATCCGGCTCGGCGCCGATGGTCACCTTCTTGGCGCCGAAATGGAAATGTCCGTCGAGCATGGCGTCGACGAGCTGCCCTCTCTGCCGCTTGAACTTCAACGGCACAGGACGGCCGCTGATGCGTGAGAGAAACTCGATAAGCTCATCATTGGGCGCGAGCCCGGTGAGGCGATCGAAGAGAACGAAGGGCACCCCGGCGCGCCGCTCCAATGTCGTCGCCGCCAAGCGCATCTGTTCTCCGACCGCGATCGTCCAAGCGGCGGAACCCATCTGCGCCATAGCGTCACGAGTCGTGCCGCCGAGCGTCGTCGGCGTGAAATCCTCGGGCAGATGCCCGTCGAGCGATCCCGAGAGATCGGGCAAGAAGGTCGGCTCGAGCCCGAAGCTTTCGATAATGTCTCGCAGCTCGTCGATATCGCCGGGCGTTAGATGGCACCCAGGCAACACATTCACCCTCTGCGGCGCACGCTGAATGGGAGTTGCATTCGCCGGCACGAAAGCCTCGATGAGCTTCGCGACCGTCTTGCCCCAACCATCCTGGAAAGCGTCCTTGAAGTCGGGAGTCGACACATAGACGATGCCCATGTGATCGAGCTCCGGATGACGCTGCCGGATGAGCTGAATGTAGCCGTCTACGTCGTCGCCTTTGGTCTCGGTCACGCCGGTCGAGCAAATCCCGATGATCTCGGGCTTGGCGCGTTTCGCGATATTGACGACCGCCTCCTCGACATTCTCCAAACCACCCAGCACCGTGGCGACTTCGCTCATCGCGGTCGTCTGAAGTGGAATGGCTTCACGAAAATGTCGAACAAACAGCACAAGCCCAAAAGATGTGCATCCCTGTGACCCATGCAGCAGCGGCATGCATCCCTGAACGCCCATGAAGGCGAGCGCGCCGCCGATCGGCTGGCTCATCTTCAACGGGTTGACCGCACAGGCCTTTTTGGAAACTTCGACTCTAGCCATCGGAGCGCCTCACGCCGCTTTCGATGCAGGAACCGCGCCACCGGCGTTGGCTGCCTCGATCATCTGTTCCATCGTGTCGCGGCAGCCGCCGCAACCCGTGCCTGCGTGGGTCGCCTCGGCCAGCGCATCGACAGTGGTCAACGAACCCGCCACGATCGCGTCCTCAAGGGCGCCGACATTCACATTGTGGCATTTGCAGACACGCTTCTCACGACGCACCTGCTCGGCCTTGACCGGATCAGCCGCGAGCTCGGCCGCTTCGGCGGCAATCGCGGCGTTCGCTCGCTCTTCCCAGGTCGTTTCCTGCCACGGCGGCGGACGACGAACCTGCTCCCATACGGGGTTGAACAGCGCCTTGTCGATCTCATGAACGAGCTCGACCATGCCCTCATAGCCGGCATAGGCGTGATGACGCTCCTGGTTGATATCGAGCCAGGGCATCTTGGCCTTGAGCGCGATGAACTGCGAGCGGCCGCCCGACAACATGATATCCGCCTGCGCGTCTTTGAGCATTTTATACATTTCGCGCGGCGTCATATCGTCGATCATATGGGCGTCCTGACCCATCAGCTCCTTGATGCGCTCCTTGTCCTCCTTGGTGGACTTCTTGACGCTGGTGCCGACGAGCTCCATGCCGGCTTCTTGCAGCGCGGCGACGACGGACCAGGATTTGACGCCGCCCGTGATGAGCAGAACCTTCTTGCCAGTGAGGCGCTCCTTATAGGGAGCGATGCGCGCCCAGGCGCGCGCTTCCTCGCGCTCGATGATTGCGTCGGTGCGATCCTTCAGCTCCGCCGGAGCGCCCCGCTCGACGAGAAGCCGCGCGATCTCACGAAGCGAATCGCTCATATCGCCGATGCCGTAGAACGACCCTTCGAAGAAGGGAATGTCGTAGCGCTCCTCCATCTTGCGAGCGACGTTGATCATGGCTTTCGAGCAAACCATCATCGACGCTTTGGCGCGATGGGAATAGGCGACCTCGTTATATTTGCCGTCGCCGGAAATGCAGGACAGGATGCGAATGCCGAGCTCGTCGAGCAGAGGCTTCACCTGCCACAACTCACCCGCCAGATTATATTCGCCAATGATGTTGATATCATAGGGCGTCGTATATTCCGGCTCCTGCGTCCCGATCACATGTTCGAGAATCGCCTCGCCCGCGAGCTTGTTGCCGAGATTCTTCGGCCCGACGAAGCCGGGCGAGTTCACGGGGATAACGGGCTTGTTGAATTTCTTCGCGGCAGCTTTGCAGACCGCATCGATATCGTCGCCGATCATCGCCGGAACGCAGGTCTGATAAACGAAGACCGCTGGCGGATCGTATTTGTCGATGATCTCTTTGATCGACTTGTAGAGGCGCTTCTCACCGCCGAAGACGACGTCGGTCTCGCCGATATCCGTCGTGAAGCCCGTGCGGTAGAGGCTGGAGCCAGATGTCTTGGCTCCGCGATTGTCCCAGGAGTTGCCTTCGCAGGCTATGGGACCGTGAACGAGATGGGCGACGTCGGTGATGGGCTGAAGAGCGATCTTGGCGCCATCGAAAGCGCATCCACCGGCTGCGGCGCCTGGCGCCAATTGCTTCGTGCAGCCTTTCTTTCGCTCTTTCTCGGATTTGCCCTTGTTCTTGTCGCAACCGGGCTCGTTGAAAACTTCTTGAACTTTTGCGGCCAGCGTGCTCATCCGCGCCTCCTGCAATGGCCATCGCCTCCCACTCGGCGCACTCATTGCGCTGGCGCGGCGATCAACCCGACGGATCAGGCTCTTGTTGTTCCGCCGGGTCGATTGCGACCCGGCGGAAGCTCGTGAAGGTCAGCGAATGATGTCGAAGCTGTAGTCCGACTTCGCGACGACGTTGGTGTTGCGGTCGATCTCGTCGAACACCTTGTCGAGCAGCCACACCAGGACGTTCAGGCCGCCCTGATAACCCCACACCGGATAGCGATGATAGTGGTGGCGATCGAAGACCGGGAAGCCAATGCGGATCAGCGGCGTGCCGGTGTCGCGCTCGAGATACTTGCCGTAGGTGTTGCCGATCAGGAAGTCGACCGGCTCCGTGAACAGCAGCGAACGCAAATGCCAGAGATCCTTGCCGGCATACGCAGTGCAGTTCTTGCCGAACGGCGAGCTGGCGAACAATTGCTTCATCTGCTCTTCCCAGAGCTTACCGCCATTGGAGGCGAGCACGGTGATCGGCTCGGCGCCGAGCTCCATCAGGAAGGCGGCCAGGCCATAGCAGAGGTCCGGATCGCCATAGATGGCGAAACGCTTGCCGTGCAGATGCGCGGAAGAGTCGGCGATCGCGTCGACGAGACGGCCACGCTCGCGAGTCAGCTCTTTCGAGATCGGCTTGCCGGTGACTTCCGAAACCTTCATCAGGAATTCGTCGGTCGCGCGGACACCCACCGGATGATGGAAGGAGTAGGTCTCCTGGCCGCTCGCGGCGATCAGCGGCAACGTCTTCTCGGTCGAGAAGTGCTGCATCGAGAAGGTCGCCTTCGCATGGATCGCGTTGGCCGCGTCCTCGAGCTTCGTCCCGCCGTCATACATGCGGAACTCGCCGTCGGTCGGCGTATCCCACACATCGCTCGGATCGCCGAGGATCGTATATTCGACGCCCATCGATTCGAAGATACGCTTCACTTCGCGGATATTGCCGACCACATAGCCGTCAAAGCCGCCGATGAAGTTGATCGAATTGTTCGGAACGCGCTCGAGCTTGGGAGCGGTGCCCGCCTTGCCGTTCCAGAAATGCTCGACGATGCCCTTCATCACATTGTCGTAGCCGGTGACGTGGCTGCCGACGAAGGCCGGGGTGTGAGCGAACGGAACGTCGTAATCGGCCGGGACCGAGCCCTTTTCCTTCGACGTCTTGATGAAGGCGTTCAGGTCGTCGCCGATGACTTCCGCCATGCAGGTGGTGGAGACGGAGATCATCTTCGGCTTATACATATTGTAGGTGTTGGCCAGGCCGTCGATCATGTTGTTGAGGCCGCCGAACACCGCCGCATCTTCCGTCATCGAGGAGGAGACGCAAGAGGTCGGCTCCTTGAAGTGACGCGAGAAGTGCGAACGATAATAGGCCACGCAGCCCTGCGAACCATGGACGAACGGGATCGTCTGCTCGAAACCGAGCGAGGCGAACACCGCGCCGAGCGGCTGGCAGGCCTTCGCCGGATTGACGGTCAGAGCTTCGCGAGCGAAGTTCTTTTCCTGATACTCTTTCGTCTTGGCCCACTCGCGGACGCGCTCGACTTCGGCGTCGGGGTGATGATTCTCGAACTCTTTCTTCTTCTTCTCGAACATCTCGAGGTATTCCGGCTGGCGGAATAGGTTGAAATGGTCGAGGACGTTATCTGCATTCTGTGGCATGTCGATTCCCCTCGTTGTCCGCGAGCGCCCGCCCTCTCGGACCGAGGCGGCGACCCGGCCTCGGTCTCTCCAACGCGAACGGGGGGATACCCCGTTCGCGAAGAGAGCGTTTGCAACTCAGTCGATCAAGCCGCCCAGGGCGCCTTGGCGAATTTCCAGACCGGCGAGTTGATCGCCATGTCCATGTCGCGAGCGAAGATCGCGAAGCCGTCATAGCCGTGATACGGGCCGGAGTAGTCCCAGCTGTGCATCTGACGGAAAGGAACGCCCATCTTCTGGAAGACGTACTTTTCCTTAATGCCAGAGCCGACCAGGTCGGGCTGGATCTTCTCGACGAACTTCTCGAACTCGTAGCCGGTCACGTCGTCATAGATCAGCGTGCCGTCCTTCACATAGTGAGTCGTGCGCTGATAGTCGTCGTTGTGGCCGAACTCATAGCCAGTGCCGACGATCTCCATGCCGAGATCCTCGTAGGCGCCGATCACGTGACGCGGGCGGAGACCGCCGACGAACAGCATGACTTTCTTGCCTTCGAGGCGCGGACGGTACTTGGCGATCACCGCGTCCATCAGCGGACGATATTTGGCGATGACGCGCTCAGCGCCTTCCTTGATCTTGTCGTCGAAGTGGCTGGCGATCTTGCGCAGCGACTCTTCGATCTTCGACGGACCAAAGAAGTTGTACTCGACCCACGGAACCCCGTACTTTTCTTCCATGTGACGGGAGATGTAGTTCATCGAGCGGTAGCAGTGCAGCACGTTGAGCTTCGCGCGAGGCGTCGCCTCGAGCTCGGCGATCGTGCCGTCACCCGACCACTGCGCAACGACGCGGAGGCCCATTTCCTCGAGCAGAATGCGCGAAGACCAGGCGTCGCCGCCGATGTTGTAGTCGCCGATGATCGCAACGTCATAAGGCGTCGATTCGAAGAGAGCGGGCTTGCCCTCCATCTTGTCGAACACCCAGTCGCGGATCGCATCGTTGGCCAGATGATGGCCGAGCGACTGCGACACGCCACGGAAGCCTTCGCAGCGAACCGGGACGATCGTATGGCCGTTGTACTCCTTGGTTTTCGCCTTGGAGACCGCCTCGATATCGTCGCCGATCAGGCCGATCGGGCACTCGGACTGAACGGAGATGCCCTTGTTGAGGGGGAACAGCTCCTGGATTTCGTCGATCAGCTTGGCGAGCTTCTTGTCGCCGCCGAACACGATGTCCTTTTCCTGGAAGTCCGAGGTGAACTGCATCGTGCCGAAGGTGTCGATGCCCGTCACGCCGATGTAGTAGTTACGACGAGACGCCCAGGAATACTGACCGCAGCCGACCGGGCCGTGGCTGATGTGGATCATGTCCTTGATCGGGCCCCACACGACGCCCTTCGAACCGGCGTAAGCGCAGCCACGGATCGTCATCACGCCGGGGATCGACTTGATGTTGGACTTCACGCCGCAATCCGGCTTGCCATCCTCGAACGTGCCGAGGTGCTTCGCGCGGCGCTTGGCGGTCTTTTCAGGATAAACTTCGAGAACCTCTTTGATCAGCGCTTTATTGCGCGCCTTGAGGTCTTCGATCGATTCGGGTTGAGCCAGGCTCATGACGCCATCCCTTTCCAGTTAACCGTGTCTGAAAGAACGGCCCGGCCCCGTATGAGGCCGGGCCTTGGACTTTCAGGCGAATTACGCGATCGCGGCCAGATCAGCCGCGGTCTTGCCGACCTGCGACTCGTCGACGGCCTTCATCACGCCATGCTCCATGAGGAGATCTTCGAGCTCGTCCATGGTGATCGGGGTCGGGATGATGCCATTGCCCTTGTTGGCATGGACCTTCTCGGCCAGCGAACGATAGTGACCGGCCTGCACGGAATCGGGCGCATACTCGATGACCGTCATGCGGCGCAGCTCGGCGTGCTGAACGATATTGTCGCGCGGCACGAAGTAGATCAGCTGAGTGCCGAGCTTCTTGGCCAGGGACTCGGCCAGCTCGTACTCCTTGTCGGTCTGGCGCTCGTTGCAGACCAGCCCGCCCAGGCGCACGCCGCCGGAGTTGGCATACTTCAGAATGCCCTTGGAGATGTTGTTGCCAGCATACATGGCCATCATCTCGCCGGACATGACGATGTAGATCTCCTGAGCCTTGTTCTCACGGATCGGCATCGCGAAGCCGCCGCAGACCACGTCGCCGAGCACGTCATAAGAAACGTAGTCGACGCCGTCGTAAGCGCCCTGCTCCTCGAGGAAGTTGATCGAGGTGATAACGCCACGGCCGGCGCAGCCAACTCCCGGCTCCGGACCACCGGACTCGACGCAACGGATGTCTTCGAAGCCGACCTTCATGACGTCTTCGAGCTCGAGATCCTCGACCGAACCGGCTTCGGCGGCCAGGGAAAGGATGGTGTCCTGAGCCTTGGCGTGCAGGATCAGACGGGTCGAGTCGGCCTTGGGATCGCAGCCGACGATCAGGATTTTCTTGCCCTGCTGGGCGAGAGCCGCGAGAGTGTTCTGGGAGGTCGTGGACTTGCCAATACCGCCCTTGCCGTAGAACGCGATCTGTCGAAGTTCTGACATTTCTGTCTCCTTAAGATACCGTTTCATTGCGATCGGCGCGCACGGTGCGCAGGCCGAAGTCGTCTTTACCGACCGAGCCCGGCGCCGGTTGCTTGATCGCCCCCTTTGTGATCGGGGCCGCCCAATCCGCAGCCACTCGCCTTGCGGGCCCTGTCTCGCAAGCAGCGTGCCAGCCCCTCGGAGGGGTCAATAGACGACAGTAAATCAAATAGTTAGCTTTGCGGGTCGGAGCGCCTGCGGGGGTGTGTCAAAGCCGACAGTGATGCTCGGAATCGGACGAAGGGCATTTAGGCGACAGGCTCGTTCGGAACTATTGTAAGAATCGGACAAGCGTCGTCGGGATTGTCGGCATTGGCACGGCATAGCGATTGCTTACAAAGCGGGCAGTCAAACTACGGAGCAGGCGAGATGCAAATCGGCGTCGAAACGTCCAGGGCGGTCGAAAACAAGCGCATTTTCGTCGTCGACGACGACGAGATCATTCGGGCGGCGCTTCAGTTCATGCTGCACGACGAATACGAGACCCATGAGGTCGGAAGCCTCGACGCCGCCTTCGACAAGGCCGCCTCGGCGAAGCCCGATCTTTTGATTTTGGCGGAAAATGTCGTGAAGGCGGCGGGCCTTCCTATGTTGAAGGAAATTCCGCAACGCATATCCGGCGTGAAGGTGCTGGTGATCGTCGACTCGCTTCAGAGCGGCTTCGGCAAAGAGAGCCAGGCCGCGGGCGCTCACGGCTATATCGTGAAGCCGCTGACCGTCGAGTTCGTGCGGCAGAAAGTGGACGTTCTTCTGGGCCGTCGCCAAGGAGTCGCCATTCCGTTGACTGTTCTCTGACATTCGACGAACGTATTCGAATGCGATCGAGGCCGGAGCCGCTTGCTCCGGCCTTTTTGTTTTGGGCGCGCCAATTTTGCGCGCCTCACAAACGAAAAGCGCCCGCGGAGACCGCGGGCGTTTTCGAACTCTCTTTACGTCGTCGTTAGAGCTGCGGCACGATAATCAAGCGCTCGACAGGATTTCCGTCGATGAAATGCGACTGAACGATTTCATCGATATCCGCCTCGGTCCGCGGCGCATACCAAACGCCTTGCGGATAGACGACCATCAGCGGGCCGGCGCGGCAGAAGCCGAGGCATCCCGTCGCCGTCATCGAGACATCGGGCAAAGGCTGAGCGCCGAGCTTGGCCTGCAGCCGATCCCACAACGGCTTCGCGCCGGAAGTGGTGCAGCTACCGCGGGGATGTCCCGGCGGACGTTGCTGAAAGCATGTGAACACATGGTATTTGAACACGACCGGAAGTTCTTCGAGCATTTTTCTGTCCTGGATTTGACTGATCTCCGACGACGCTGGCGCCGATCAAGCCGCTGCGTCGGCGGTCGAGACGACGACCGGCTGCCCGGTGAGGCTCGCGACGAATTCGGCGAGCGGCGTCTCGATGCGCGTGATGTTCTGCTCCGCGAGGAACTTCGCTTCGTTTTTCGTCAACGGGCCTTCGATCACAGCCCAATGCTGATCCGAAGAACGCTTCATGATCTGCCGAGCGAAATTGCGCTCGAGCTGCGTGGCGAAGCGACACCCGAGGAAGAGAAAGCTGCGACCCTTGCGGATCGATTGAACCGCTTCCGGGATCGGCGTCTGAATGTCGATCTCTGTCAGGACCTCGACATAGTCGGAGTCCGAGATGACGAAATTCGCAGCCGGTGTGACTGAGCCGATCGGCTGATAGAGCAGCGTCTCCCAAGACAACGTTTCTTCGGGAGCCTCCGCCGGAGCCTTCGCGCCAGACCCGTCTCGGACGAATTCCTTATTTGGCACGAGCGACAAGTCGGGTCGGAAATAATTCACCCAATAGCCGAAATGTTCGGCTTGCGACACGCCTTGCACAACGCCCCAGCTCTTGCGCACCGCGAGAGACTTCTGCGGAAGATCATCGTACCACGCATTGACGACCAGCGGCAGATGCGGCCGCTCGGCGATCCAATTGTGCAGGACGCTCGGATCGGGCGACACCTCGAAAGCTTTCTTCATCGCGGCGGAGATGGTTTTGCGATGCTTGAAATTCTCGATGTATTGCGCCGCAGCGGTCAGATTATTGCGGATTTTGTGCGGAACGGTCGCAGCCTTGGTCAGCTGCACGACCAGTTCTTCGGGGGAGGCGGGAACAGGGTTCCCGCCCGTCGCCAGCGTCAGCACGCCGGGTCCGAGATAGGGTATCACGAGGCCTCGCTCAAACCCCGTTTTGATTGCGCTCAGCACTTGTGTTTCTCCTCTCGTCGAACCCGGATTGCCTGTTCTGTCACTGAAGCGTGGCGCTCTTGGCGACGTCCAGCTTTTCCGGCGTCAGCTTGAAGGCGCCGCGACCGCCCGACAGCGCCATGTAGTCCATGGCGTATGCGTTCGTCAGCTTGGTGAACCACTCCTGGCTGGAAAGGCTCGCCGGACGCTCACCGATCTCTTGCACGGTGCCGTCATTGAAAAAGCGGACATGAATGATGACAGTTGCGTCGCTCATCTTGATTCCCCCTCCAGTTGTCAGCGGCCCGAGTCGAAGCCGAGCAGCTCGACCGTGACGTTCTCGGTTCCGAAATTGGCTTGGCAAGCGAGACGCGATTTCGAGCCCACGCCGACGATCGTGTCCAACTGCTCGTTTTCGGCGCGAGTTGTCTTCGACAGGCTCTTCTTTCCTTCCTGGACGAAAAGATGGCAGGTGCCACATTTGGCCTCGCCACCGCATTTGCTTTGGATCTTCTCTTCCGCTTTGAGAATCGCGTCCAGGAGTCTGCTGCCCGGCTCAACTTCGATGGTTTTGCCCGACGGCAGAATGGTCAGTACCGGCATGTCGTTCACTCCTCCTTGCCAAAGGTCCTCACGCCCTCTTTCCAGCAAGTTTCGAACCACTCTAAATTTCGTGCAGCTGCGCGCGCGACAGGACCCATCGCAGGCAAAAATGCGCAGCATTTTGGTGTGATGGGAGTTTTCGTTCGCGCGTTTCGGCCACTCTCGGCCACTCGCGCATCAGGTCTCGTCCGTTTCTGGACAATGACGTCACGGCAATGGACGCGCCGGCTCGAGGCCGGCGCGACTTTTACAGATAAATAGCGGCTCCTGCGCCGATATTGATCGAAGCGTCCTTCATCGTGCCGACGATGAAAGCGATCTGGCTTTCGGTCAGATGAGCGTGGAACGGCAGCGCGACGGCGCGATCCGCGACTTTCTCGGTCACGAAGAAATTGCCGCGCCGATAGCCAAGATCGAAATAGTAGCGTTGCAAATGCAGCGGATGCGAATAGGCCGCGGCGTCGATCTTCTCCGTCTGCAAATCTTCGATGATCTGATCGCGGCTGGAGCGCGAGAAACGCGTGCCGAGATGCACGACATAGAGGAACCAGTGAACCTCCTCGACGTCGGGCGCGATATAGGGATCTTTGATCCCTTCGAATGACTTCACATATTGGTAGAACCAGCGCTCGACCCTGGTGCGGCGCGCGAGCAGCAGCTCCAGGCGTCGAAACTGCGCGAGACCGAGCGCCGCGGTGATGTCGCTCATCGCCGCCTGCATCGGAGGATAGGCGCCGAGCACCACCGAGGACCGTTCCGCGATCCGCCGGCTGCGAAGATTACGGATCGCCGAGGCGCGATCGTCGTCATCGGTGACGATCATGCCTCCCTCGCCACAGGCGATGACGCCGGGCTGAGAAAAGTCGAACACCGAGCAATCGCCGAACGAGCCGACCAGCTTGCCCTTGTATATGGAGCCGATGGCCTCGGTCGAATCTTCGATGAGGATCAGCTTTTTCGCTTCGGCGAGCTGGCGAAACGGCTCCCAAGGCGCCGGATGTCCGTTGGAATTGCCGGCGACGATCGCCTTGGTCTTGTCGGTAATGACCGCTTCCGCCTTTTCAGGCGCCAAAGTGCCGGCCCAATAGTCGATGTCCGCGAACACCGGCCGCGCGCCCGAGAGCGCGATCGCATGCGTCGTCTCACGGAAAGAATGAGCGGAGGCGACAACCTCGTCGCCAGGGCCGATGCCATAGGCGCGCAAGGTCAGCAAAAGGCCGATCGTCCCACTGGACACGGCGATCGCATGCTTGCGGCCGAGATATGCGGCGAACTCCGCCTCGAATTCTTCGACTTTGGGTCCCGCGGAAAGTCGCGGGGAAGTGATCGTCTCGACGACCGCATCCAGATCACTCTGGGCGAGGTCCGGATCATTCATCGGCAGAAGGGACGTCTGCATGCTCGCTCACCTTTTCGGGGCAACCACCAATCCTGTGGCGACGGTCGGATCCGCTGTGATCTTGACGCAATGGTCGCGGGCGTCGATCAGGAACAAATCGCAGTTCTCATAGGTGCGAAACGGCGTCTCGTCCTGAATATCCGCCTTGTCGCATCTCATCGCCGTGAGGCCGGGTGCGACTTGTCTCAGAGCGGAAACGGCCGCCTGATCGGCGGCCGCCGTCGCGAGCGTCGCGTCGATCGCCTCGAGTTGCTCGGTCGCGATCGGCATTTTTCAGTCTCCACTTATTTTCTTGGCTTCGACCGTGATCGGAAGCGACGTTTCCGCCGCCATCTCCGGCAGCTGAAGCACCCAACCATTGGCGAGGGTCACTGTGCCGCCCCACAATTGAGGGCTCCCCTGTTCGACGATCGGCTCTTCGAGATCCTTCTTCGGCACATAGGCCGAAAGAATGCCGTCGGAGCCTCTGCGGATCATGACTTTCACACTGCGCCTCGCTGTTAGGTTGACCCTTGTCGTTTAGCAATGTTCATACCGCGAGTCGTGTGGAAAATCCGCGCGTCAAACGGGCTCGATCTCCTCTTCTAAGCAGCCGATCACCGTCTTCTCGCCGAACTCGACGATATAGACTGGCGTGTCGCTCTCGACATGCTGGCCGATCTGAACGATCTCGCCGGGGTCGCCCGCCTTGACGAGCAGCGCATCGGGCTCATGCCCCGGATGAGAGCCGTCGTTGAAGAGATCAACGGTGGCGCGCACCCGCATGCCCCAGTCATATTTGATCATTGAGCCGCCTCTTGGGTCGCGACCTCGACGGGCTCGAGCTCCTTTTTACGCATGCCGACCTTATAGCCAGTCTCCACGAACTCGACGCCGTAGATGTAGAATTGCTGCAAAAACGTGCCGATGCTCGAGACATAGCCGATCTCGCCTTTTTTTACGAGAATCTCGCCGACGTCCTTCCCCGGGAAGGTGCCGTCGTTTCGCACCACCTTCTTCGACTTGACCTTTTCGCCATAGTTGAAGGCGGGCGGATCGTTCAGCTCGACGGAGCCGTCGTCACGGTTGATGTTGCTCATATCCGTTCCTCGATGTGGCTGTGGTTGCGCTCCAAAACTTTCCGGCCGGACGGATCGGGCGTTTTGCCGAGCCGCGCTTCAGCGGTCTCGCGCACGATCGGGTCCTCGTCGGAGAGAAGCAGTCGAATGTCTGTGAGGGCTGCGCGTTGCGCCACCTCATAGCGCACGCGCCAGTCCGGATCGCTGATGAGATCCGGCAGCTGCGCGACGTCGAGTCGCTGCGCCGCCTCGAAGCGAACGGCCGCGTCCACGTCGGTCGTCATCCGCTTCAGCGCTTGCGGCGCGATGCGCTGCGCGACGACGCGTCGTACCTCGACCTCGTCGTCGTCGATCATCAGAACGAGCAAATCCGGCGAGATGCGACGCGCGACGACCTGGCGGACATAATAGTCGCGATCCTCGATCATCGGCAGCAGATCGACGGGGTCGAGCCGATGCGCCACTCTGATCCTCACCTCGCGATGCGGATCATTGCGAAGCTTGAGGAGATAGCGATCAGGAAGGCGCCGCGCGGCGCTCCAGCGAACGGTTTCTTCGGGATCGTCCAAAAGCGCCGGAAGGAGGAATATCTCGGCGGCTTTGGCGGCCCAGGCGCGCACTTCGAAATAGGGATGCGCGAGAAAATGACGCGCCAGCTCCGGATTCCAATCGAAGAAACGGTCGATCCGACGCGCATAGCGGTCGAAGACACAGGCCCGGAGCGGCTTGCAACGCTCCTCGGCCAAGAGCTCTTTATGGGGGCATGCCCCGCAATCGACGGGAACGCCTTGCCAGTCGATGGCCTCGTCGATCTCGTCAGTCGGCATCCTCGGCCTCCCGTTGCGCGAGAACGGTGAGCAGCAAGGTCGCGCCGACCTTATCGGTCGGGTCTAGCTCGAGCAGCTTTTGCGCCGCCTCTCGCCCCTCCTCATGCTCGCCCATGCGCATCTGCAGATACGCATAGCCTTTGAGCACGAACATGAAGAAGCGTGGCAGCACCGCCTCGTAATTGGCGAAGTCGGCGTCGCCTTTTCGGACCTCGCGCCAGTCGAGCGGCAGGGAATTATCGATCGCCGCCCTAGTGAGGCACGTCTTGGCGATCTCGAGCGTGTCCTCAAGACGGTTCTTGTAGAAGTAAAACCGGTAGAGTCCGATCAGCACCGCCACATGGGTCGGGGCCGCGCGACGCGCCTCGAACAAATGCTGTTCTGCGACATCGCCGAGATGGTAGGAAAGCGCCGCTTCGCGGAGATGACGCTCGGCTTCCGCCGGCAATCCGGCGCCGAAGACGGGAGAAGAAAGAATCTCGTCTCCCGTATCGAAGGCCTCGTTGCGTAGAGCGCCATCTCCGTTCAACATGAAGCGTTCCTATCCACTCACGCCACGGGAAGCTCCGGCAGCTCGACGACGGTCTGCGTCGTCGAGGAGCACCCACAGGCTTTCGCTTTGGGATCGATGAAGGAGAAGCCGGTGGAGGTGGCCGTCTCTTTGAAGTCGATCGTCACGCCATCGAGCAGCAGGCGGCTCTGCGCCGGCAGAAACAGCTTGAAGCTCGGGAAGTCGAACGCCTGCTCGCCCTCACGCGGAGCCGGCTGAACCGAGAATTCCGCGCTCATGCCCGAGCAGCCGCCCGGAGAGACGTGGAGGCTCAGACCGAAGCCCGGACCGCCGTCGAACGTGACGAGGCGGCGGATGAATTTTTCCGCGGCGGGAGTGAATTGAATATTCATGCCGCGCCCCCGGCCGCCTGATACCGCGGGAGCGAGTTGTCGATGACGCAGGTGTCATCGACCGGGCACACCGCGACGCACTGCGGCACATCGAAATAGCCGATGCACTCGGTGCACTTCTTGGGATTGATGACGAAGGTTCCGTTCTTCTCGGAGATCGCCACATTGGGGCATTCCGCCTCGCACGCCGAGCAGGACGTGCATTGCGAAGCAACGATCTTGTAGGTCATTTGCTTGCTCCTCCATCGAGCCGTCACTGAGCTGAAGAATCGCCGATTCTCTCGAGCTCTAATTCTCCGCGCATCCGCGGTCTTGACTGAAGCGCGGGCCGCTCGGCGGCTCGCGCTTCTTTAGTGGCGAATGCCGATCGCTTCCGTGTCAGGCCGTGATGAAGGCGCCCTGACGGAGAGTCGCGTCACCACGCTCCTTGTGCTCGATCTCGCCGGTCTTCACCTTGTCGAGATAGCGCTTGAAGTAGGTGATCGCCGACTGCTCGATGAACTCGAAGGCGAATTCATCGACCGGATCGATGCCGGCCTTGACCAGATCGTTCTTCGGGCAACCACCGATCTTCGCGACGAACACGGCCGTGCAATCGTTGATCGCGCGGATGATCGTGTCGAGGCTGTCCTCCTCGCCATAGCCGCCCTGGCAATACAGGTCGACACGACGATGACCGACGAACTTCGCGCCATGGGTGCTGAGCTCGTAGATCTGGAACTCCTTGGCGTGGCCAAAGTGCTCGTTGACGCGGCCAGAGCCCTTGGTCGCCACGGCGATCAGGATCTTGATGTCGACATTGTCCTCGCCGGCGAGCGTCGCCAGCTCGGCGTTCTTGGCGGCGGCGACCTTCAGACGCTCTTCCTCGACCTTCGTCTGATAAGCCTTGCGGCTCTCGAGATCATAGGTCACTTCCATGGCCATGATCTTGTCGGTCGTGAACTCAGCGCTGCGATCCTCGCCGAGCAGCCCGACCGCGTCGGCGCGGCACTGGCGGCAATGGCGCATCATGTTCATCTCGCCTTCACAGCTGTCCTGCAGCGCCTTCAGCTCTTGAGCCGTCGGGCCGCGCTGGCCGTTGAGGCCGAACACGGTGCCGTGCTCGGGGGAGGAGATGAGCGGCATGATGTTGTGCAGGAACGCCCCGCGCGACTTCACGGCCTTGTTCACCTCGACGAGATGCTTGTCGTTGATGCCCGGGATCATGACCGAGTTGACCTTGCACAGAATGCCGCGCTCGGTCAGCATCTCGAGGCCGCGCATCTGGTGCTGCGTCAGGATCTCGGCGGCCTCGCGGCCATAGATGCGCTTATGCTGCCAGTAGATCCAGGGATAGATCTGCGCGCCGACGTCCGGATCGACCATGTTGATGGTGATCGTGACGTGATCGACATTGTACTTGGCGATCGTATCGACATGCTCCGGCAGAGCCAGACCATTCGTCGACAGGCAGAGCTTGATGTCCGGCGCAGTCGCGGCGATCAGCTCGAAGGTCTTGAAGGTCTTCTCCGGATTGGCGAGCGGGTCGCCCGGGCCGGCGATGCCGAGAACGGTCATCTGCGGGATCGTCGACGCGACGGCCAGAACCTTCTTGGAGGCCTGCTCGGGCGTCAGCTTCTCGGAGACGACGCCGGGGCGCGACTCATTGGCGCAATCATATTTGCGATTGCAGTAGTTGCACTGGATGTTGCACGCCGGAGCGACAGCGACGTGCATGCGGGCGTAGTGGTGATGCGCCTCCTCGCTGTAGCAAGGATGGTTCTTGACCTTGTCCCAGATTTCCTGCGGCAGGTCGTTTTCACCAGCCGCCGTGCCGCAGCTCGCCTTGCCGCTGCCGCCCGAGGTGCCGCAGCCCTTATGCTCAGCGACCTTCTGCATCACGTCGTCGATCGATTCAGCCCCGCCGATGTCGACGGTTTCAGTAGATAGAGATTCCATGTTCGGTTCCTCACGATTTGAAGAGTTTCAAACCCTTGCGGAACGCAGTCGCGACATATCCGTCTGCCATTGCACCGGCGCTGTCGCGGAAGCGGTGTCCGGGCACGAGGTTCGCAACAAGCATGCCATGCTGATTTGATGACCTAAAGACCTGAAATTATGAGAAAACTGTCGTTTGTTTGGAACCTGTCCAAATACCGACACATGTCGGAAAGCGTCAGAACCAGCTGTCGCGAACGCGACACTTCGACGCAAAACCCGCGCGAGCCCAGGGAAACGGCGCAATATCGCTCTCTCCATGTGGCCTTGATCGCCCTCGTTTCGGGCGTTGCGCTCGGTCCCTCGATCGCGCGCGGCGCCCGGCGGCCTTTTATTGGCGCGAGATTTGCTCGCGGGCGCGTTATGAACGACCTCACCCGTGAAAACGATCTCGTCGACTTCGGCGAGCTTTCGCCCGCCGTCAATGAACTCTTGCAAAAAGGCGTCCTGGCCTATCGGAACGATCGAGCGCGCGCGGACGAATTGTTCCGTGAGGCGCTAGAGCTGTCTCCCCATGAGCTGCCGGCCTATTACTGCCTTTATAAGATTCATACTTATATGGGGAATCTGGAAGTCGCCTGGACCGTGGCCAATCAGGGCCTCGCCGAGGCGACGCGGCAAGCTGGCTGGGCGCTCGACCCGCATAGCTGGCCGCCGAAAGAAACGGCGCCGGGCACGGCCGAGCGCTTCGCATTGTACACTTTAAAGGCGTTGAGCTTCATTCAGCTGAAGCGGGGCAACAAGGCGGAAGCGATGGAAAACCTCGGGATTTTGCAGGTGCTGGACCCGCCGGGCCACGTCGGCTGGACGGTAATCTACGAGCTCGCGCAAGGGGTTGCGTGAAGCCGGGGTGGCGCGCCGCCGGGAGCGGAGCGAAGAATTGCCACGGCGACGGCATGTTAGTTGCTAAACATTCCAGGGTGAACTATCGAATTCCCGCGGAACGTCAGGCACGTCGATGGGATACGAAGCTGGAAGCAGCATGAACACGGCTCAGGCTCGCGCGTTCGACCCGAGCGAATCTGCTCTCGTCGGAATCTACGAAATTTCGAAATTACTGGCCTCGCCCAACCGGCTCGAGAAGACGCTGGCGGGCGTGCTGGCGCTGCTGTCGAGCTTTCTCGACATGCGGCACGGCCTCATCGCTCTGCTCGACACGCATGGCGACCCGGAAGTGGTCGTCGGCTCGGGATGGAGCGAAGGGAACGCCAAGAAGTTTTTCGAGCATCTTCCCGAGCGGGCGGTCGGCCAGATCGTCGCGACCAAGATGCCGCTGGTGGTCGAGAATGTCGCCGCCTCGCCTCTGTTCGAAGGCACGGATCTCTCCGAATGGGGTCCGACTGACGGACAGCCCTTCTCGCTGATCGGCGTGCCGATCAAGGAGGCGGACGCGGTGGTCGGCACATTGACGGTCGATCGCGTCTATAGCGATCGGTCTTCCGTTCGCTTCGACCACGACGTGCGATTCCTGACAATGATCGCCAATCTGGTCGGCCAGACCTTGCGGCTGCACAAGCTGATCGCGCGAGACCGCGAGCGGCTGATGCAGGAGAAGGCCAGGCTGGAGAAGGGCGATCGGCCGGCGGCGCATTCGGCGCATATAGAGGCGCGGCTGGACGGCATCAAAGGGATCGTCGGCGAGAGTCCGGCGGTGCGTGCGGTCGTCGACAAGATCCGCATCGTCGCCAAGGCCAAATCAACCGTGCTGCTGCGCGGCGAGTCGGGCACCGGCAAGGAGCTGTTCGCGGCCGCGCTCCACAATCTTTCGCCACGGCAGAGCAAGCCTTTCGTCAAGCTGAACTGCGCGGCCCTGCCCGAGAGCGTGCTAGAGTCCGAGCTGTTCGGCCATGAGCGCGGCGCCTTCACCGGCGCGGCGGCCCTGCGCAAAGGGCGTTTCGAGCTCGCGGACGGCGGCACGCTGTTCCTGGACGAGATCGGCGACATCACGCCCGCCTTCCAGGCCAAGCTGCTGCGCGTGCTGCAAGAGGGCGAGTTCGAGCGCGTCGGCGGCACCCGCACGATGAAGGTCGACGTGCGCTTCGTCTGCGCCACCAATCGCAATCTCGAGGAAGCGGTGCAGAAGGGCGAGTTCCGCGCGGATCTCTATTACCGCATCAGCGTCGTTCCGATCTTCCTGCCGCCGCTGCGCGACCGAAGAGGCGATCTGGCGCCGCTCGCCAATGAATTCCTGCGGCGCTTCAACAATGAGCAGAATGTCCATCTGAGCTTCTCCGATTCGGCGATGGAAGTGCTCAGCGAATGCAATTTCCCGGGCAATATTCGCGAGCTCGAGAATTGCGTTTATCGGACAGCGACTTTGGCGCGCAACGACTCGATCGTGGACAAAGACTTCTCTTGCCGCAATGACGGCTGCCTCTCCTCCGTTCTGTGGAACGGCTCGCGCGAGTCGACGATCGGCGGATTGCACCCGCCGAGCTTCACGCCTCTGCCGATCGTCTCCAAGCCGCAGGCGCCCCCGCCGCCGCCGGCGCGGCCTCCCGTGGCGCGACCGCCGGTCGTCGAAGAGCCCGCGCCTGTCGTCGCGGCGCAACCCGCGGCGGCGTGTCCAGGCGCAGAGAACTGTACGGTCATCGAGACGGATCATCGGTCCGATCGCGACAAGCTCATCGAGGCGATGGAACAGGCCGGATGGGTGAAAGCCAAAGCGGCTCGCCTGCTCGGGCTTACCCCCAGACAAATCGGCTATGCGCTGCAAAAATATGATATCCCTGTAAAGAAGTTTTGATTCCTGGAAAGAAGACGGCTCCACAATGGCCGCAGAACCGGAAAGAATAAGCGACGATCCGCTCGACTGGCGCGGTCGCCCCATCCGCTGCAGGGAATGCTCCCATGTGGCGCTCAATCTCGAGGGGCTCTGCCGCAAGGGATCCGCCTGTGTGCGCGATCGCCGGGCCAAGCGTGTCGATCTCTTCTTCCGCGGACATCCGCATCTCGCGGATTCCTACCTCGATCACGCCTATTTCGAGGTGCGCGCCCGTGCGGCGCGCTACGCCTCGGTGCTGCGTCTGCCGCCGCTGCTCGACGATCCAGAGCCGGAGGTGCGGGCCACGGTCGCATCGCGCCTGCCGGCGTCGCGCATCGCCCATCTCGCGCATGATCCAGAACCACGCGTGCGCATCGTGGCCGCCAATCGGCTCGAAGGCGCCGCGCTCGTCGCAATGTATTCGGACCCGGATTATCTGGTCCGCATCCATGTCGTGCGGCGCATCGCGCCGGATTTGCTGAGCATGGCCGTCCATGACGAGGACCCGGAGGTGCGCCGCTGGGTCGCGCGCCGCATTCCGTTGGAGCGGCTGCATCTTCTCGTGAAGGATCCGGAGCCGCTCGTGCGCCTCGTCGTCGCCGAGCGCCTGCCGGAAGATCGCCTCGCCGCCATGAGCAAGGACGAGGATTTGCGTATTCGCTTCACTGTCGCGGAACGCTGCTCAGCGGAACAGCTGCCCTCTTTCCTCGATGACGAGGACGAGCTGGTCCGCGCCTGCGCGCAAGCGCGGCTGGAAGGCAATTGATCATCACTGTCGATCAACGAACCAGGCAGGGCGTATTCTGACAATCATGTCGGAATACGCGCACGCTTTCTCTCGGCCCCGCCGGCGCCTCGCCAGACATAAAAAAGCAATCCAGAGCCGGTGCGGCCCCTGGATTGCGTGGTCGTGTGCGAGCGTAAGGTCGTGTCAGACCGGACGATTCTCGTTGCGGTTGCGCACCGGGCCCATGACTTCCAGGCCCTTCTCGAAGGTGATCTTCTCGAAAGTCTGATCGAAGGCTATGCCCGCGTTGGCCACGGCGTCGATCTTGCCACCGATCGACAGCTTCTTGAGATCGTTCTTCTCGATGTAGAACAGCTCGAGCAGCTCGTTATAGACCGTCGATTCGTCGATCGGCAGCACGTAGAAATTAATGCCGTCGATCTCGACCTGATATTTGCTGAGCAGGTCGATATTGTTGGCAAAGATGAAATATTTGCCATCCGGGGCGAGCAGCCCCTTCAGCACTTCGGCGACGTATCCGAGATGCTCGAAGGAGAGGAGCCACTGCGCGAAGAAGTCGAAGGTGGGCTTGCCGGCTTCCGCCACCGCAATGACCTGATCGGAGCAGAGCTCCGGCGGGCGCGCCTCATCGGCGAACTGTTGGGCGAATTTCAGGGCGAGCTTGCCGCGGAAGCCGAAGCGCCCGGCCTTCTCCGTCGGTCCCTTGTGAACCGGGCTGAGCAGCCGCTTCTGCTCGTCCAAAGTCGCAAACGCCGTTTCAGTGATGCTTGTCATGTTGATTATCCGGATCGTTACGTAGCCAATCCGCCAGTTTGGCGAAGTTCTGCTTCAGGGAGTCACGCAGTCTCACATCATCGACCACCTCATCGAGCGCGCCAGTCATGCAGGCCATCCACGCGTCGCGCTCGGCGGCTCCGATCGCGAAGCCCATGTGACGCATGCGCAGCCGGGGATGTCCCCGCTGTTCCGAATAGCTCTTCGGTCCGCCCAGCCATTCGGCCAGATAGAGCTTCAGAACCGCCTTTGTGGGGCCGAGATCGATCGCATGCATGGCGCGAATGCCCCGCGCCTGCGGCAGCTCGTCCATATTGCGGTAGAACGTCTCGACCAGACGGTCGACCGCCTCCTGGCCTCCGATGACGTCGAATGCGGTCTTTGTCGATTGCACGGCGTCCATTGTCATGCCTCGCGAGCTAGCAATTCATATGCCGAAGCATGGGCCTACCACAGGGCGCTCGGCGGCGCGACGCCCCTGCCCAAAACCGCGAATGCGCCGCCCGATTTCGGCCGCGTCACGAGAATAAAGAGGCACGGCAAGACGCAATTTTATGCATTTGCGCGGCCGGCGCCCGAATTCGGCGCTGCTCGCCCTTGACAGGGCCGGGGGCTGCTTCCTATGTCATCGCCAGCCTGCTGGCACTCACCCCTCATGAGTGCTAATAGGCATTTTATTCAATCTTTCGCCCGCGCGCTCCGGCCGGGCAGCAACGAAGGAAGACGACATGGCGTTCCGTCCCCTCCACGACCGCGTCGTGGTCAAGCGCCTCGAAGGCGAAGACAAGACCAAAGGCGGCATCATCATTCCGGACACCGCGAAAGAGAAGCCCGCCGAGGGCAAGATCATCGCCGTCGGCCCCGGCGCCCGCGACGAGAGCGGCAAGCTCGTCGCCCTCGACGTGAAGGAAGGCGACCGCGTGCTGTTCGGCAAATGGTCCGGCACCGAGGTCAAGATCGACGGCGAAGATCTCCTCATCATGAAGGAAAGCGACATTCTGGGCGTGATCGCCTGAGCCGCTAGACCCTCGCACCTTATTCTCTTCAACGGAGCCGAACGAAAATGGCAGCCAAGGACATTCGTTTTTCCTCCGACGCGCGCGACCGTATCCTGCGCGGCGTCGAAATCCTCGCCAATGCGGTGAAGGTCACTCTCGGCCCCAAGGGCCGCAACGTCGTCATCGAGAAGAGCTTCGGCGCTCCCCGCATCACCAAGGACGGCGTCACCGTCGCCAAGGAGATCGAGCTCGCCGACAAGTTCGAGAATCTCGGCGCGCAGCTCGTTCGTGAGGTCGCCTCCAAGCAGAACGACACCGCCGGCGACGGCACCACGACGGCGACCGTGCTCGCCGCCGCCATCGCCAGGGAAGGCGCCAAGGCCGTCGCGGCCGGCCTCAACCCGCAGGATCTCAAGCGCGGCATCGACCTCGCGGTCGAGGCGGTCGTCGCCGATCTGAAGAAGAACTCCAAGAAGGTCACCTCCAACGACGAGATCGCCCAGGTCGGCACCATCTCGGCCAATGGCGACAGCTTCATCGGCCAGGAGATCGCCAAGGCGGTGCAGAAGGTCGGCAATGAGGGCGTGATCACGGTGGAAGAGGCCAAGAGCCTCGACTCCGAGACCGTCATCGTCGAGGGCCTGCAGTTCGACCGCGGCTATCTCTCCCCCTACTTCATCACCAACGCCGAGCGTCTCGTCGCGGAGCTCGAGGACCCCTACATCCTCATCCACGAGAAGAAGCTGTCGAGCCTGCAGCCGCTGCTGCCGGTCCTCGAGGCCGTTGTGCAGACCGGCAAGCCGCTGCTCATCATCGCCGAGGACGTCGAGGGCGAGGCTCTGGCCACGCTCGTCGTCAACAAGCTGCGCGGCGGCCTGAAGATCGCGGCCGTGAAGGCTCCGGGCTTCGGCGATCGTCGCAAGGCTCAGCTCGAGGACATCGCCATCCTCACGGGCGGCCAGGTCGTCTCCGAGGATCTCGGCATCAAGCTCGAGAACGTCACGCTTCCGCTGCTCGGCAAGGCCAAGCGTATTCGCATCGACAAAGAGAATACGACGATCATCGACGGCGCCGGCGAGAAGAAGGACATCGAGGCTCGCGTCGCTCAGATCAAGGCTCAGGTCGAGGAAGTCACCTCGGACTATGACCGCGAGAAGCTCCAGGAGCGTCTCGCCAAGCTCGCGGGCGGCGTCGCGGTGATCCGCGTCGGCGGCGCGACCGAGGTCGAGGTGAAGGAGAAGAAGGACCGCGTCGACGACGCGCTGAACGCCACCCGCGCCGCGGTGCAGGAAGGCATCTCCCCCGGCGGCGGCGTCGCCCTGCTGCGCGCCATCGCCGCTCTCGCCGATGTCAAGGTCGCCAATTCCGACCAGCAGACCGGCATCGCGATCGTCCGCAAGGCGATCCAGGCTCCGGCTCGTCAGATCGTCGACAATGCCGGCGGCGACGGCGCGGTCGTGGTCGGCAAGCTGCTCGAGTCCACGGACTACAGCTTCGGCTATGACGCCCAGACCGGCGAATATGGCGATCTCGTCAAGCTCGGCATCATCGACCCGACCAAGGTCGTCCGCACCGCCCTGCAGGATGCTGCTTCCATCGCCGGCCTCATCGTCACCACCGAGGCGACGATCACCGAGCAGCCGAAGAAGGACGCCGGCCCGGCTCTGCCGCCTGGCGGCGGCATGGGCGGCATGGACTTCTGATCCTCGCTACCCTCGCAAGAGACAAAGAAGGCCCCGGAGAAATCCGGGGCCTTTTTTGATTCCCGCCCCCTCGACCTGTGTGCGGCGGCACAGCGGCAGGACCGAAAATCTTCATATTGGGCAATGTTCAAACGGTCGGACGCCGAAGGGCGCGACGCAAGGAACAAAGCAAAAGCGGCCTTCGGCCACAGCTCGAATGAAGAGGTCTCACAATGTTCAAGCGCATGATTTTGACCCTTGGTCTCGTCACCATCGCCGGCTCGGCGTCCGCTGCCGTTCAGCTGAACGGCTTAACGCTTAACGCGCTCAGCAAGAACGCGCTCACGCAGAACGCGCTCACGAAGAACGGGCTCACGGTAAATGGCCGCGACCTCAACGCCCTCGCGAAGAACGCGCTCGTCGATAATGGCGTGAAAGCCAACGGAGTGAGCTCGAATCCGTCCCGCCAGAATGGGCTGCGCGTCATCTCGATCGAGCTGCCGCAGGCGAAGTGATTTTTCGGCGAACCGACGAAAGAGGTCTTACGATGTTCAAGCGAGTCATTTTCACTCTCGGTCTTTTCGCTTTCAGCGGCTCCGCCATGGCGGCTGTGTGCACGAGCTGCGGTTACAACACCATCTCGACCAATGGAGTCTCGCTCAACGCGGTCGCCGCCACGGGCGGGAAGACCGCCGGCGCGAACGGCTGGCGCATCCTCTCGGTCGAGCTGCCGGCCGGCGCCTCGACCGCGAAATAATCTTCCGCGATCCTGGGACGGCCGGCTCGCGCCGGCCGCCGCCACCGCCGAGAAAGCAAAGAACCATGCACAGCAAGCTCTTCTCCCGGCTCTCGCTCGTCTGCGCCGCGCTTTCCCTCTGCGCGAGCGCGCGAGCCGCCGAATTGCAGTCGCTCGACGTCGTCGGCACGCATTTCAAGGCGACATTGTCGGACGAGCGCGTGCTCGACTCCGCGCAGTTGGTCGGCGCGACGCTGACCGTCGCCGGCGCCGCCGGAGGAACGAAGATTCGCATCGACGCGGTCGAGCCGGATCCCCTCCTCGCGGCGCATCCGGAAGCCGAGCGCGACGCGGTCCTGCTGCACAGCTTCTCCGTCCAAGGCGCCGACGGCGAATGGACAAATCTATGCGAGGCGGGTCCTGACGGACGCCGCCAGGGCTTTCCCATCGCCGGACGCGCCCGCGGCGACGGCACGATCGCGCCGGCCGAGCGGGGCGTCTTCGAGCTCACCTGCACCGGCGGCGCGCAGGGCAAATGCGTGCGCTTCGGCTATCATCCTTGGGAGACGCGCGCCGGCGGACCCTCGGCGCGGGCGCTCTACGACGCCTGCATACGTCTCGTGCGCGCCGATTATTCGGGCGACGGCAAGGGCACGACGCGCAACGGCCAGCCGATCGACATTTATGATTTCCTCGGCGTCCAATCGCCCGGCAATGATCCGGCGCATGACTTCGAAGCGGGCTTCTCGCCCGAGGGGGCCGTCTGCGTGCGCCATGTCCGCGTCAAGGAGAATACGAGCCTCGACGCGCTGGCGACGAGCAGCGCGCGGCTGAAAGGACGAACGGGGGACATCTGCACGGAAGAATTCGCCCGCGCCAATGGCGCGATCCTCTTCGTCCGCTCCCCGCCTTGAGTCGCCTTGCGGCGCGCTCGATCGGCGCTGGAGTTCGGAGCGAATTCCGATCGATCGAGCCGGGCCGCCGCTCGCGCCGACGCGGTCGCCGTCCCATCCGCTGCGCAGGCCGCGACCGCGACGATTGCGACATTGCAGGAAAGCGCGCGCTCGTCTAGCATGATTCTGCTTCGCCCCTCGACGGGCGAGGCGCAAGCGCAAGAGCACGAGGGGAGAGCAATGGCCGATCATCACGAGACTTCGTCAGACATTGCGGAGCATCTCGCCACCTATAACGGCTTTCTGACGCTGCTGAAGGTGGGAACGGCGGCCAGCGTCGTGACCCTGGCGCTGATGTATTTCTTCCTCGCGCGCTAAAGACCCGGCGCGTCGATCGCCGACGCGCCGCTCCACGGGTTCCCTCTACAGTTTCTGACCGAATGCGAACCGCGCGGCCATCCGGCCACGCGAAACCGATTCTCCGCAAAATGGAGTTTCGTCAATGCGCATTGCTGTTCAAGCCGAGACTGACAAGAACGAGACGCGCGTCGCTGCGACGCCGGAAACCGTCAAAAAGTTCAAGAACCTCGGCGCAGAAGTCGTGGTCCAATCGGGCGCCGGAGCCATATCCGGCTTTTCCGACGCCGATTACGCCGCCGCCGGCGCGGCCATAGCACCGAGCGCAGCCGCCGCCTCCGACAATGCCGAAGTGGTGCTGCGCGTGCGCCGACCGGCGCCGGGCGAGCTGTCCGGCATAGCGCGCGGCGCCGCAATCGTCGCCATCGCCGATCCTTTCGGACATGAGAAAGAGCTGGCCACGCTCGCGCAAACCGGCGCAACGCTCTTCGCCATGGAATTCATGCCGCGCATCACTCGCGCGCAGGTCATGGACGTCCTCTCCTCCCAGGCCAATATCGCTGGCTATCGCGCCGTCATCGACGCCGCGGCGGAATATAGCCGCGCCATTCCGATGATGATGACGGCGGCAGGCACGGTCCCGGCCGCCAAAATTTTCATCATGGGCGTCGGCGTCGCCGGCCTGCAGGCGATCGCAACGGCGCGCCGGCTCGGCGGCATCGTCTCGGCCACCGATGTGCGGCCCGCCACCAAGGAGCAGGTGGAATCGCTCGGCGCGAAATTCATCGCGGTCGAGAATGACGAATTCCGCCAGGCCGAGACCTCCGGCGGCTACGCCAAGGAAATGTCGCAGGAATACCAAGCCGCGCAGGCGGAGCTGGTCGCGGCGCATATCGCCAAGCAAGACATTGTGATCACGACGGCGCTGATCCCCGGCCGGCCGGCTCCGAGACTCATTTCGGCGGCGGCGGCGCGATCGATGCGCGCGGGCTCGGTCATCATTGATCTCGCGGCCGAGCGTGGCGGCAATTGCGAGCTGACCAAGCCCGGCGAAACGATCATCGACAATGGCGTGAAGATCGTCGGCGCGGTCAATCTCGCCGGCCGCCTGCCAGCGACGGCCTCCAGCCTCTACGCAAAAAACCTGCTCGCCTTCGTCGAGACTCTCATCTCCAAAGAGACGAAGACTCTGGCCATCGATTGGAACGACGAATTGGTGAAGGCGACGGCCCTCACCCGCGACGGCGCCGTCATCGATTCGCGATTTGCGGCTTGATCACGCCGGCCCCGCGAGGGCCGAGCGAAGAAAGGGCGTTGGCACATGGCATCCGACACGACACAGCAAATGCTCGAAACGGCCCGCCGCGCAGCCGAAGCGACGCGGCAGCTCGCCGATCAGGCGCAATCCTATTCCGACCAGCTGGCGCAAGTGGCGGCGGCGGCCTCCTCGCACGGCCTCACAGGCGGCGTCGATCCGGTCGTCTTCCGCCTCGCGATTTTCGCGCTGGCGGTTTTCGTCGGCTATTATGTCGTCTGGTCGGTGACGCCCGCGCTGCACACGCCGCTGATGTCCGTCACCAACGCCGTCTCCTCGGTCATCGTGGTCGGCGCGCTGCTCGCAGTCGGCGTCGACCCAAAGGCCGACGCCAACGACGGCGCGTGGTGGGCGCAATGGTTCGGCTTCGTCGCGCTCGGCCTCGTCAGCGTGAATATTTTCGGCGGCTTCATGGTCACCGAACGTATGCTGTCGATGTACAAGAAGAAGGGCTGAGCCATGAGCGGCAATCTCGCGGTCCTTCTCTATCTCGCCGCCGGAATTTTGTTCATTCTGGCGCTGCGCGGCCTGTCCTCGCCGGCGACGTCGCGACAGGGCAATCTCTACGGCATGATTGGCATGGGCGTCGCCGTGGCGACGACGCTGCTGCTGCGCGCGCCGAGCTTCAGCGGATTTCTATTGATGGTGTCGGGCGTCGCCATCGGCGGCGGAATCGGGGCGTGGCAGGCGCGCACCGTGCTGATGACGGAAATGCCGCAGCTCGTCGCCTTGTTCCATTCCTTCGTCGGCCTCGCCGCGGTTCTGGTGGCGGGCGCGGCGTTCAATGCGCCGCAGGCTTTCGGCATAGGCGCGCCCGGCCACATCGAAGGGGGAAGCCTCTTCGAAATGTCGCTCGGCGCGGCGATCGGCGCGATCACATTCTCCGGCTCGATCATCGCTTATATGAAGCTCGCCGAAAAGATGAGCGGCAAGCCGTTCCTGCTCGCCGAGCGTCACACGATCAATATTCTGCTCGGGCTGGCGCTGCTCGGCTTCATCGTCCTGTTCGCGACGACGGAGAGCGGCTTCTGGCTGTTTCTCATCATTCTCGTCGCTTTCGTGCTCGGCGTGACGCTCATCATCCCCATCGGCGGCGCCGACATGCCGGTCGTCGTGTCCATGCTCAATTCCTATTCGGGATGGGCGGCGGCGGGCATCGGCTTCACGCTCGGCAATCTCGCGCTCATCATCACCGGCGCGCTGGTCGGCTCCTCGGGAGCCATCCTCTCCTACATAATGTGCAAGGGGATGAACCGCTCCTTCGTCTCCGTCATTCTCGGCGGCTTCGGCGGCGAGACGGTGGCGGCGACAGGCGCGGTGGAGAAGCGCCCGGTCAAGCAGGGCTCGGCGGAGGACGCCGCTTACATCATGCAGAACGCCGGCAAGATCATCATCGTGCCGGGCTATGGCATGGCGGTGGCGCAGGCGCAGCATGCGCTGCGCGAGATGGCGGACCTTTTGAAAAAGGAAGGCGTCGAGGTGAAATACGCCATTCATCCCGTCGCCGGCCGCATGCCCGGCCATATGAATGTGCTGCTGGCCGAGGCCAATGTTCCTTACGACGAGGTCTTCGAGCTCGAGGACATAAATTCGGAATTCGCCCAGGCCGATGTCGCCTTCGTCATCGGCGCCAATGACGTGACCAATCCTTCCGCCAAGACCGATCCGCAATCGCCGATCTATGGCATGCCGATCCTCGATGTCGAGAAGGCGAAGACGGTTCTGTTTTTAAAGCGTGGCATGGGCTCCGGCTATGCCGGCGTCGAGAATGAGCTGTTCTTCCGGCCCAATACGATGATGCTGTTCGGCGACGCGAAGAAGACCGTGGAGCAGATCGTCAAGGCGCTGGCGCATTGATCGAAGGCAGCGGAAGCGCCCCCTCCCTCACCCTCCCCCGCTGATGCGGGAGAGGGAAACGGCAAGCATTTCGCGAAATCTCGATGAAACGCGCAATCTGCCCCCTCTCCCGCGAAACGGGGGAGGGTTGGGGAGGGGGCGCTCAGCGCCGCGCGGCCTGACTGGCTATGCGCAACAGCGCGCGTCCCGCTTCCATCTCCGCCAGAGCGGCATTGGCGCGGGCGCGATGATTGGCGTCGCGCAAGGCCGGCAGCAGCGCCGCCACTTTCGCCGCGGACCAGATGCGCAAATGCTGCTCGAGCTGCGGCCGCTGCGAAAAGCCGAAACCGCTGCGCATCAAAATCGTGATCCCGAAATCCGGCCGCCCCTCGCGATCCACGGTGAGCCGCGCGCGATGCAGCGCCATCGCGTAACGCAGCGCGCCATTCAATAGCTGCCCGGCGTCGCCGCCGCCGGCGACCGCTCTGTCGAAGGCTTCGCCAGCGGCGTCGGCCTGCCCCGAGAAAGCGTCCAGCACCAAGCGATCGGAGGCGATATTGGAGGCGTGCGCGACAATATCCTCGACATCGCCGGCCTCGATCGCGCTCGCGCCATGCTTATAGAGCATCAGCTTGGCGAGCTCGGAACGGCTCATGCGGCGATCCTCGCCGAGCGCCGCCTGCAGCAGCAGCCGCGCTTCCGACGTGATGGAAAAGCCCGCCTCGCGCAGGCTGTTGTCGATCAGCGCATGCAGATCCTGCTCATCGTCTGGATTGCATTCGACAGCGGCGGCGATTTTGGACGGCTCGATCAGCTTGCGCAGCGGCGCATCGCGCTTCAGCGCGCCGGCGGTGAGCACGACGGCGCAATCCACAGGCGGCGCGGCGAGCAATTGCTCGAGCGGCGAGAGAATGGATTTGCCGCCCGTCTCGACGATGATCGCGCGCCTGCCGCCGAACAGCGGAATCGTATTGGCTTCGTCGAGCAACGACAGCGGATCGGCCGCGACTGCGTCGCCGCTCATCTCCACGCATTGGAACGGATCATGCCGATCGTCGACGCGCTGCGCGACAATGGCGAGCGCGCGCTCGCGCACGAGGCCGGCGTCGGCGCCGTGGAGCAGGAACATGAAGATATTGGCCGGCGGCGCCTTCACGAAGCGCTCGGCGTCGCGGGTCTTGATGGCGGTCATGGGCGCTCGGGTAACGGCGAGTAGCGAGTAGCTCTACTCGCTATTCTCTCTCACTTCGCCAAAGCCGTCGACACCCGCGTGCGGATCATATCGGAGATGACCTTGGCGTCGCGAATCTCGCCGTCGCGCGCGGCGCGCACATTGGCGAGACGATTGCTGAAACGGTCGTAGCTGGCGACGCCGAAAGCGACGCCTTTGGTGATGACCTGCTCGTCGGCGATATTGATCAGCCTATATTCGGCGTCGACGATCACCGTCGCCGATGTCGCGCGGCCGGTGACCGTATCGAGGATCGGCGTCTGCACGCGCTCCTTCAGCTCGACCTTGAGCCGATAGCGCGGCGGAACCTCCGAGCCCGTGCCGTTCAAGGCGAAGATCAGCTCGTTGCGGACGTAATGCCCGACGCGGTCGGGAATGGGATCGACCGCGACCGCCTGCAGCTCCGCCGTGAGCGGGGCGTCGGTTCCGATGGGGCCATAGAGCGGCTGCACCGTGCAGGCCGAGAGCGCCAGAGCGGCAAAGACAGCCGGGCCACCGCTGGAAAGGGCGCGCCACACCCTCCCCTTCAGGGGGAGGGTCGGACCGCGAAGCGGTCTGGGGTGGGGTCGCTCCCGAGACTCGGGCGTCACCCCCTCCCGCTCGCCTGCGGCGATCGACCTCCCCCCTCCAGGGGGAGGTGGAAACGCCTCTTCACCCGAGGCCCCGGACAGGAGAGCACGTCGCCGTTCAAACGACCACATTGACGATCCTCTTGGGAACGAGAATGAATTTCTTCAACGGCTTGCCTTCCATGGCGCGCAGCACGGCCTCCTGCGTCAACGCCTCCTCGCGGATCGTCGCCTCATCGGCGTCATGGGCCACGAGAATCTCCGCGCGCTTCTTGCCGTTCACCTGCACCGGCAAGCTTATCATGTCCTGCGCGACGAGAGTAGGATCGGCCTCAGGCCAGGGCGCCAGCGAGACGATCTCGGAATGGCCGAGATCGCTCCAGCATTCTTCCGCCACATGCGGCGTCATCGGCGCGATCAGCTGCACGAACACATCCGCCGCCTCGCGGAAGGCGAAGGCGAGATCGGCGGAGACCGGAACCGTCTCCACCTTGTCGAGCGCCGCGGTCAGCTCATTGGCGTATTCGCGAATGCGGGCGATCGCCGTGTTGAAGCGCAGACGCTCGATATTGTCGCCGACGGCGGCGATGGTGCGATGCGTCGCCTTGCGCACATCGAGCGCCGCCGCGCCAAATTCGGCCGGCGCGCTGGCGCCGACGGGCGCTGCGGCATTGGCCAGCTCGCCAGCGAGGCGATAAACGCGCTGCACGAAGCGCCAGGCGCCCTGCACGCCCTCCTCCGTCCATACGACATCGCGGTCGGGCGGCGAATCGGAGAGCACGAAGAGCCGCGCGGTGTCGGCGCCATAGCTGGCGATAATGTCGTCTGGGTCGACCGTATTGCGCTTCGACTTGGACATTTTCTCGATCGCGCCGATCGCGACCTCCTCGCCCCCCTCGATGAGGAAGGCGCGACGGCCCTTGTCGCCGGTCTCGAAACGCAGCTCGCTGGGCGCGACCCATTTGCCGGAGGCGGCGCGATAGGTCTCATGCACCACCATGCCCTGGGTGAAGAGGCCGGCGAAGGGCTCGGCGACGCCGCCATGGCCGGTGTCGCGAATGGCGCGCGAGAAGAAGCGCGAATAGAGCAGATGCAGAATCGCGTGCTCAATGCCGCCGATATATTGATCCACCGGCAGCCAGCGTGAGAGCTGCTCCGGCGCGGCGGGCGCCGACTCATTGTGCGGATCGGTGAAGCGCGCGTAATACCAGGACGAATCGACGAAAGTGTCCATCGTGTCGGTTTCGCGCCGCGCGGCGGCTCCGCATTTCGGACAGGCGACATTCTTCCATGTCGGATGATGGTCGAGCGGATTGCCCGGCTTGTCGAAGGTCACATCCTCCGGCAGCTTCACGGGAAGATCGGCGTCCGGCACGGGCACGACGCCGCAATCCGGGCAATGGATAATGGGGATCGGACAGCCCCAATAGCGCTGCCGCGAAATGCCCCAATCGCGCAGCTTGTAATTGATCTTGCGCTCGCCCTGCGGACGGCCGTGCAGCTGCGCGGTCTCGAGGCGCTTGGCGACCTCCTCCTTCGCCTCTGCGACGGTGAGCCCGTCGAGGAAGCGCGAATTGACGAGCCGCCCCTCGCCGTCGAAAGCCGTCTCACTGACGATGAGAGTCGCAGGATCGACGCCCTCCGGGCAGACGACCGGCGTCGCGCCGAGGCCGTAAGCATTGGCGAAATCGAGATCGCGCTGGTCATGCGCCGGGCAACCGAAGATCGCGCCCGTGCCGTAATCCATCAGGATGAAATTGGCGACATAGACGGGCAGCACCCAAGAGGGATCGAAGGGATGCACGACGCGCAGGCCCGTGTCATAGCCCTTCTTCTCGGCGGTCTCGATCGCCGCCACCGACGTGCCGATATGGCGGCACTCTTCCGCAAAGGCGGCGAGCGCCGGGTCGCTGGAAGCCGCGGCGCGGGCAACCGGATGGTCCGGCGCCAGCGCGACGAATTTCGCGCCGAACAAAGTGTCCGGCCGCGTGGTGAAGACCTCGATCTCGCCTGTCGGATCGCCGGCGATGGCGAAGCGCGCCAGCAGCCCTTCCGAGCGGCCGATCCAATTGCGCTGCATCAGCCGCACCTTCTCCGGCCAGCGATCGAGCGTGTCCAACGAGGTGAGAAGATCGTCGGCGTATTTGCCGATGCGCAGGAACCATTGCGTCAGCTCGCGCTGCTCCACCAGCGCGCCAGAGCGCCAGCCACGGCCCTCCACCACCTGCTCATTGGCGAGCACCGTATGGTCGACCGGATCCCAATTCACCTTGGACTGCTTGCGATCGACGAGGCCGCCGGCGAGGAAATCCAGGAACAGCTTCTGCTGATGCTTGTAATAGGCCGGATCGCAAGTGGCGATCTCGCGCGACCAGTCGAGCGACAGCCCCATGGATTTGAGCTGCGTCCGCATCGAGGCGATATTGGCGTAGGTCCAGGTCGCCGGATGCGAGCCGCTCTGCTGGGCGGCGTTCTCCGCCGGCAGGCCGAAAGCGTCCCAACCCATGGGATGCAGCACGTCGAAGCCCATGGCGCGCTTATAGCGGGCGATGACGTCGCCCATGGAGTAGTTGCGCACATGGCCGACATGAATGCGCCCCGACGGATAGGGGAACATTTCGAGCACGTAATATTTCGGCTTCGCCGCATCCCCGGAGGTGAAAACCTGCCGCTCGTCCCAAATCTTTCGCCATTTGGGCTCGGCCGCGGCGAAGTCGTAGCGTTCTGGTCTCATGGGTCCGAGCGGTCCTGATCGAATTGTGGAGTTTCGCCTGTAATGCCGGGCGGGGCGGGGCTTGTCAAAGGCGCCTCTCGCCGGGAAGCAGGGCGCGTGCTATATCCGGGCCATGTCGGCGCAAGTGCTCTTCAACCCCCTCGCCTATATCGACCGTCTCACCCGCGGCGGCTTCTCGCCCGAGCAGGCGCGCGCCTCCGCCGAGGCGTTGGAGACGGCTTTCTCCGAGAGCGTGGCCACAAAGGCGGACGTCGGGGATGTTCGGCACGACATGGAATTGCTGAAGCGCGACCTCGCCGAGGTGGAAGGACGGCTAAAGCTGGAAATCTCTCAGTCCAAGACGGATATTCTCCGGTGGGTGTTCGGCTTCAATCTGGTTCTCATCGGCGCTATTTTCACTATTTTGAAATTCGTCCGCTGAGGCCGAAACTCCCATGACCGTCGTCGATCGGCTGAACGCCGCCAAGGACGCCATCTCCACTCGCGCCCGCGATTGCGGCCGCGATCCGGCCGAGATCACCCTCGTCTGCGTCACCAAGACCTTTCCGGCCGAGGCGGCGGTTCCGCTGCTCGAGGCCGGGCATCGCGTCTATGGGGAGAACAAAGTGCAGGAGGCGCGCGCCAAATGGGGCGAGCTGCGCCAGCGCTTTTCCGGCGTCGAGCTGCATCTCATCGGCCCGCTGCAATCCAATAAGACGCGCGAGGCGGTCGAGACCTTCGACGTCATTGAAAGCGTCGACCGCCCCAAGATCGCCGAGGCCCTCGCCGAGGAGATGCGCCGCCAGGGGAAGCGCTTGCGCCTTCTCGTGCAGGTCAACACGGGGGCGGAGCCGCAAAAGGCCGGCGTCCTGCCGCAGGAGGCCGACGCCTTCATCGCGGAGTGCCGCGAGAAGCATGGGCTGGAGATCGCCGGGCTGATGTGCGTTCCGCCGGTCGGCGAGCAGGCCTCGCCGCACTTCGCCCTGCTCGCCGAGATCGCCGCCCGCAACGGGCTGAAAGAGCTTTCCATGGGCATGAGCTCGGATTACGAGCTCGCCATTCAGCTCGGCGCCACGCATGTCCGCATCGGCTCGGCCATTATGGGCGAGCGCGACTATTCGAAGCCTTAATCGACGACAATGCGGACGCCGGCGGCGAGACGCGGCAGCAGCCGCGCCATGTCGCGCGCCCGCAGCGCCACGCAGCCCGCGGTCGGCCCCAGCGTCTGCGTCGCTATATGGAAGAAAATGGCGCTGCCGCGCCCCAGCACGCGCGGGCGGATGTTGTAGTCGAGCACGCCGACGACATCATAGAGCCGATCCGCCCGCCAGAGCCGCTCATGGCCGAGCGGCGTTTTCCCATGCAACGGCCGGTTATAGAGAAAGGACCGCGCGTCGTCGCACCAGAGATCGTCCGGGCGGACGAAGCGCGCCGCGACGGCGCGAGGCGCCGCGACCCGGCCGCGCCGCAGATAGACAGAGAGCAGCGTGAAGCTCCCGGCCGGCGTCGCGCCATCGCCCTCGCGCTTGCGGCGCGTGATACCAGAGCGGCCGAGCGCGCAGGCAAGGACGAGATCGCCGGCGATCAGCCGACCCTCATGCGGACGGCCGCCGATCCGCCGCGCCACCTTCAGCGTCGACACGCCGCCGTAATGGCGGGAAGACCCCTGCGTCATGAACCTTCTCCGTCGCCGCGCGCCTTGAAAGGCGCTCGTCCTTGGCCGATCATGGGCGCGAGAGCCCAGTCCCGGAAGCGCCAATGACGGAAGCGTCGACGCCGCGCAAGCGCAACATATTGCTCCTCGCCGGCGCGGGATTGCGCGCATCCCTCACGGAGCAGCTCGCCCGCTATCCAGAATTCGCGGTCGCGCCCGCCGCCTCCGCGCAGGAGGCGACGCGCCTCTTGGCCGAGGGCGGCTGCGACATAGTGCTCGCCGAGGCAGAGAGCGGCGAGGCCTTCGCTCGCTCGGCGAGCGAGCGCTTCCGTGGTCCGGTGCTTCTCATCGGCGCGCCGAGCATCCCCGACGCCTGCGACTATATCGCGCGGCCGTTTCGTTTCGCCCATCTTCTCGCGCGGCTGCGGGCGACGGACGAGCGCGAGCCGCCCATTGTCGCGATCGGCGACTTCCGCTACCGGCCCGGCGCCTTCGAGCTGACCGACGCCGCGCAAAGGCGCCTGCCGCTCACCGAGAAGGAGGCCGAGATATTGACGCGCCTCGCCGCGGCGCGCGGCGCGGTAGTGACGAAAGACATGTTGCTGCGCGAGGTTTGGGGCTATCATCCGACGGTGACGACGCGCACGCTGGAGACTCATGTCAGCCGGCTGCGCCGCAAGATCGAAACCGACCCCGCCGAGGCCCGCCTTCTTCTCACCGAAAAGAACGGCTATCGGCTGGTCTTCTCCCCCGCGCGCTGACCGCGCGGCGAGACGCCCCGAGGAAAGCAGCCGGGACATGGCTCTCGACGACGATATCGCCAATCTGAGGCGCATTCCTCTGTTCGAGGATTTCGAGGTCGAGGCGCTGCGCCTTCTGACCTTCAGCGCCGAGACGAAATTGCTGCGCGCCGGCGACGCGCTGTTCCGCCGCGGCGAGCCTTCCGACGGCGGCTATATTCTGACCAATGGCTCCATCGCGCTCGAGAAGCACGATGACGGACGCCCCGCCGCTAAAGTGCTGCGGCCCTTCGCGCTGATCGGCGAGACAGCGCTGATCACCGAGACGACGCGCCCGGTCACGGCCATAGCGCGCGAGCCGGCGACCATCCTCAAGATCACCCGCGCGCTCTTCCTGCGCATATTGGAGGAGTTCCCCACCACGGCGACGCGCGTGCGCGCCCGCGTCGCCACGCGCCTGACGCAGCTGGCGCAGGAGCTGAAATTCGAGGCTTGAGCCGGCCGCTGCGAAAAAAATCTGTCTCGTGTGTCGTCGTAAGGAGGAGAAAATGCAAAATCCGTTGAAATCCGGCGTTTTCGCCGCGATCGGCGTGACGATCTCCCTCGTTCTGCTGTCTCCGGCCGATGCGCTCGCCGGCGTCACCAGCGTCGCGAGCAAATCGGTCGTCTCGCCGCCGTCCGCAGTCGAGGCGGCGCATTACAGCAGCCGCCAGCATCGTCACTATGTGCGCTACGCGAATCATCGTCGGCCGATTCGCCGGCACCATGCGCTGCGCTACTACCGCTATGGCTATGATCCCGCGGCCGCGGTGATCACCTCGGCGGCCGCCGGCGTCATCGCCGCCGGAGCCTATTCGCCCTACTACGCCTATCCCTACGGCGGCTATGGCTATGGCTATCGCTATCCCTCTTACGGCTATGGATGGGGCGGCGGGCCGGTCGTCTATGGCGGCGGCTGGGGCTATCGCCCTCGTTACGGCGGCTGGGGCGGCGGCGTCCATCATGTCGGCGGATGGGGCGGCGGATGGGGCCATGGCGGCTTCCACCACGGCGGATTCGGTCATGGCGGCTTCGGTCATGGCGGATGGGGCGGCGGCGGCTTCCATCATGGCGGCTTCGGCGGGGGCTTCCATGGCGGCGGCTTCCATCATCGCTGACCGGCGCCGCTGACGGCGAGGCGGCGACGCCTCGCCTTTTCGTTCGTTTTGTCGCACTCCCGCGGCAGGCTCCCTCGCTATTCTCGAAAGCGATTCGGCGAGGCCCGCGCCCGCCGGGGAAAAGCGAAACGAAACGAAACGAAAGAGAGAGAAATGGCGTCAGACCAGGAGAGCGACGCGCCCATCGCCGGACGCTTCGCCGAGCACGAGGCCCGCGCCGCCGTCCTCGCCGAGCTGCATGCGCGGCCTTTCCTGCCGATCACGCTGCCGCAGCGCGTCTATCATTTCGCCTTCGCCACCAATGAGGAGGAGGCGCGCGCCGATCGCGCGGCCCTCGCCGATCTCTGCCGCGCCCATATGCTGGTTCCGCGCCCCGGAGACGCCAAATTCCAGCGCCTCTCGATCGGCGACTGGCGGCTGCGCTGGGAGCAGCATACGGAATTCACCACATACACTTGGTCGACAGACAAGGACTCCGGCGAGCCCTTCACCCATCCCGATCCGCTCGGGACCGGGGAAATCGCCTTTCGCGCGCCGGGCCGGCTGATCGTCGCCACCCATCTCTGCGCGCTCGAGAGCGGCCATTCGCACGAGCCCTATGTGGGGCTGTTCAACTCGCAGAGCCTCTGCGTGATCCGCGCCGCCAAGGGCGCGGCCCATGTGATGACCGATTTCGCGGTCGATCCTTTCGGCTTCACGCGACTTTTGGTGAAGGAGAGCGCCATTGGCGCGCTGGAGACGGGACGGCTGATCCAGCGCGTGCTGGAGATAGAGACCTATCGGACGATGGCGCTGCTCGGCCTGCCGGAGGCGCGCAGCGCCGGGCCGGAGCTGCGCGCCATGGAGCGCGAGATCTCCGACATCACCCAGGCGCTGAGCCAGACGCAGGACATGCGCACCAGCCGCGAGCTGCTGAAGCGGCTGAGCGATCTTCTGGCGCAGAGCGAGGCGCTATCGACGCGCACGGCCTTTCGCTTCGGCGCGAGCCGCGCCTATCACGCCATCGTCAAGAACCGCCTCAACCTCCTGCAGGAGGCGAAGGAGAGCCAATATACGACCATATCGGCCTTCTTCAGTGCGCGGCTCGATCCGGCGATCGAGACCTGCAACGCTTTCGAGACGAGGCAGGCGCGCCTCGCCCGCCAGGTGGAGCGCGCCACCGATCTGATGCGCACCGGCATCACCTTCGAGATGGAGCAGCAGAATCGCGATCTGCTCGACGATATGAACCGCCGAGCGCGCTTGCAGATGCGCCTGCAAAAGCTGGTCGGCGGCCTCTCCATCGCGGCGCTCAGCTATTATGTCGCCGGCCTCTCGCTCTATTTCTTCAAGGGCATGAAGGACGCCGGCGCCCTGCCCTTCGGCTTCACCGGCGAGGAAGCGGCGGCCGCCGCCATGCCCTTCGTCATTTTCGGCGCCTGGGCCTTCTGGCAGCGCGTGAAGCGCCTCTCCGCCAAGGCGCAGGAAGAAGAGAAGGTGAGCTGACGCGCGTCAACGCTTCGGCCATTCCCAGCGCGGCCGGAAGGCCTCGCCGGCGAGGCGCGTCTCGCCGAAATCCTTGGTCAGCTCGATCGCGCGCGAGTCCGGCTCGCTTACGAGCAGATCGGCCAGCTCGCGGCAATGCGTCACCACGACGATTTGCGATCGCTGCGCCGCGGCGGCGATGAGCCGCGCCAGGGCGGGAATGAGATCGGGATGCAGGCTCGCCTCGGGCTCGTCCAGCGCCAGCAACTCGGGCGGGCGGGGCGTCAGCAGCGCCGCCACCAGCATCAGATAGCGCAAGGTTCCGTCCGAAAGCTCCGCCGCTTTCAACGGCCGCAGCAGCCCGTGCTGGCGCATGGCGAGCTCGAACCAGCCGTCGCGCGTCTCGATTTCTATGGCGGCGCCGGGAAAAGCGTCGTCCACGGCCCGCGCGAGCCCCGCCTCATCGCCGATTTCGAGAATGGTCTGCAACGCTGCGGCGATGTCCGCCCCATCGTCGGCGAGGATGGGCGTATGCGTGCCGACCTGCGGCCTTCGGCAGGGCGCCTCCACATCGGTCCGCAGGCAATCATAGAAGCGCCAGGACTGGAGCTTTCGGCGCACGGCGATCATCTCCGGCGCGGCGCGCGGATCGGAGAATTCGGTCATCATGCTCTCGAAATCCGCGATCGGCGTCGGAATCACACGCCAGGCGCCGCTGTCGTCCACGGCGCGCAGGCCCGGCCCATGGCGATCGACCAGCAGGGCGGAAGGGCGGAACAAAGGCCCGGACCAGACGCATTCGCGCTTGATCGCCGGATCGAGCAGAAAGGCCGATGTGCTGAGGCCGGGCGGCGGGAAGCCGAGATCGACGGCGTAGGAGAGATCGGCGGCGCCGAAGCCGAGCCGCAAATGCACCGACCTCTTGCGCACCAGCCCTTGCACCGGATGGCTGCCGGCGCGCACCGCCCGACCGATCTGCTCCGGCCCGGCCCAGAGGGTGGACTGAATGCCGCCCTCCCGCGCCAGAGAACTCACCAGCCGGCCGCGGGCTGTGTCGGCGAGAAGGCGCAAAGCACGGTAGAGGCTGGACTTTCCGCTACCGTTGGCGCCCGTCACGACATTGAGCCGCGCGAGCGGGAGGATCAGCTCCCTCAGCGAGCGATAGCCGGAGACCGCGAGGATCTCGAGCATTGCGCGATCCTCACGTCAGCCGCTCGTCAGAGCGAGCGGGTGAAGCGCAGCACGCCGCCCTTGGCGCCCTTGAGAATGAGGTCGGAGCCCTGCAGGTCCCAGAAGGGGCCGGACAGCATCACCTGCCAGAAGTCACGCTCGATCGCCTGCAGCGCCGGATCGCATTTGGCGTCGGCGACGGCGGGCATGGCCTTGGGGCCGAGCCGATTGCCGCCGACGACAAAGACGCCCGACCAGGATTTGCAGCCCGAAAAACCCGTGCCGCGCATCGTCGTGTCGATGCGAATCCAAATGTCGGCAGGCGGAGCCTTGCCGTTTATGTCCTTGAGATTGAAAATATAATTATGCGGGAACGGCTTGTAGTTCGGCGGCGGCTCCTGCGCCGTCGCCTCCTGCTGATCCTTCTCCTTTTGCGCCGGCTTGCCCTTGGCCAGCGCGGGGCCGCAGGCGGCGAGGCCGACCAGAAGCACGGTCAGAAATCGTCTCATCCTTCGATCCTTGTTGAGAGCGACTCTCGAGCGAATCGCATCAGGAGAATGGCGCGCGTCTTGTGGTTTTTTTCCGAACGGAAAAGCGCCGGAAAAACTCCGACGCGCGCAGGCGAGAAGCGGAAACGCGCCCTCACAACATGCTGGGCAGAACGCGATCCGGCGGGCGGTGCCCGTCCATGAAAGTCTTGATGTTGATGATGACTTTCTCGCCCATGTCGACGCGGCCCTCATTAGTGGCCGAGCCCATATGCGGCAGCAGCGTGACCTTGCCGGCCTTGGCGAGCTTGACGAGCTTCGGCGAGACGGCCGGCTCATGCTCGAAGACGTCGAGGCCGGCGCCGGAAATCTCATCCGCCTCCAGCATGCGGATCAGCGCATTCTCGTCCACGATCTCGCCGCGGGCGGTGTTCACGATGATGGCGTGCGGGCGCAGCTGCTTCAGCCGCCGGGCCGAGAGCAGATGATAGGTCGCCGGCGTATGCGGGCAGTGGATCGACAGAATGTCGATGCGCGCCAGCATCTGGTCCAGCGATTCCCAATAGGTCGCCTCGAGCTGATCCTCGATCTCGACCGGCAGGCGGCGGCGATTGTGATAATGGATGGAGAGGCCGAAAGCGCTGGCGCGGCGGGCCAGCGCCTGGCCGATGCGGCCCATGCCGACAATGCCGAGGCGCTTGCCGGTGATGCGATGGCCGAGCATCCAAGTGGGCGACCAGCCGCCCCAGGAGCCGTCCGGAATCGTGCGGGCGCCCTCGACGAGGCGGCGCGCCACGGCCAGGATGAGGCCCATTGTGAGATCGGCCGTGTCCTCGGTGAGGACGCCGGGCGTGTTGGTGACGGTGATGGAGCGGCGCAGCGCCGAGGCGACGTCTATGTGGTCGACGCCATTGCCGAAATTGGCGATGAGCTTCAACTGGTCGCCGGCCTGGCCGATGAGGCCGGAATCGATGCGGTCGGTGATCGTCGGCACCAGCACATCCGCCGTGCGGACGGCCTCGACGAGCTCCTCATGGGTCGCCGGCCGGTCGCTCACATTGAGGCGCGTGTCGAAAAGCTCGCACATGCGGGTTTCGATCACCTCGGGGAGCCGACGTGTCACCACGACGAGCGGCTTCTTTTTCGCCATCTTCCCCTTCGTCCTCCCGCCTCGCGCGACTAAGCTCTCCGGCGCGCCCGAAGGCACGTTCCGCCGGATCGAGCCTTCGGAGCGGTTTCGACGTCTCTTCAACCAGGTCTTAACGACGATGGATGAAAAGAGCCTTTCGCCGCCCGCGCCCCTTTCCCATCGGACTTCCTAGCAGATGGCGGGACAAAGACAAGACGAGGCGTCGTTCGCAACTGCGAAGGGCGCGCTCCGGGAGAAGAGTAGAAATGGACGCAAAGCCCCTTTTGAGCCGACGCGCGGCCGCCGCGATCCGCCTCGCCGTCGATCTGCTCGCCGTCTTGACGCTGCTCGCCATCGCGCCGGCGAGCGCCGACGCGCAGCAGCAGGTCGGCTCGGCGTCCGGCCTGCCGCTGCCGCGTTATGTCAGCCTCAAATCGGACCGCGTCAATCTGCACGAGGGGCCAAGCAAGGAGCATCCGACGCTCTGGGTCTTCGAGCGCGCCGGCCTGCCGGTTGAAATCACCGCCGAATTCGAGACCTGGCGAAAAATTCGCGATTCGGAGGGAACCGAGGGCTGGGTGCTGCATTCGCTGCTCTCCGGCCGCCGCACCGCCCTCGTCGCACCCTGGAAGAAAGAGCCGGTCCTCGCCTACGCCAGCGATCATGCGACGGCGGTGGCGAAACTCTCGCCCGGCGTCGTCGCCAGCCTGCGCCGCTGCGACGGAGTCTGGTGCCGCGTCTCGGGCGACGGTTTCGACGCCTATGTGAAGCAAGAGGGCCTTTGGGGCGTCTATCCGGGGGAGAAGGTCGAGTGAGGCTTGTCGCTCCGATCAGGCCGACTCGGATGGGCGATTTCTACCTCCCCCACGAGGGGCGCACATCCTCCTCGCCACCGCGACGTCATGGCCGGGCTTGTCCCGGCCATCCACGCCGTCACGTCGAGGCGTCTTAGAAGCTTGGTGTGACGCCGAAGCTCCGGCGGCGCCCGACGTGGGATGAAATCCGTCGAGGGCGGGCCGCTTTCCTTTGGTTTCTCAGCTGATTGGCGTGGATGGCCGGGACGAGCCCGGCCATGACGGCCGCAGCGTCTCGCGATGTGCGAATCCGACCGTCAGCCCTCGTCCTTGCACAGGCGGACCACCACATCGACGCGGGCGATTCTCATGCCCGGCGGCGGCGCCGGCAGGCTGGCGACGTCGACATGGGCGCCGGGGATATCGACGAGCCCCTCGCCCTCGACCAGGAAATGATGATGCTCCGACACATTGGTGTCGAAATAGACGCGCGCGCCGTCCACCGCGATCTCGCGCAGCAGGCCGACATCGGTGAATTGATGCAGCGTGTTGTAGACGGTGGCGAGCGAGACCGGCAGATCGGCGGCCAGCGCCTCCTCGAAGAGCTTCTCGGCCGTCACATGGCGATCGCCCTTGCCGAACAGCAGCCCGCCCAGCGCCACGCGCTGACGCGTCGGCCGCATGCCGGCCGCCATCAAGCGGCTGCGCAGCCGCCGCATGGCGTCGCTCGGCGCCCGCTCGGAGGTTTCGATCGTGAATTGCTCGACCGTCATTCGCCCGTGCTTCCCGCCCCGCATCTTGTCTCTTTCGTTACAATAGGGAAGCTCGGCGGCAGAGACAATCTTTTCCTCCGCGGGCCGCTGTGGACCGATGAAAGCGCTCTTGAAAGCGCTCTTGGAGCCGCGCGCCCCCTTTGACCCGGCCGGCGCCTATGTTAACGAATGCGGCTTCCGGCCCACGACGCGGCCGGAAATCGTCACGTCAGAGACGCAAGAAGGAACATCATGAGCGAACGGCGCTCGTCTTTCGGATATGAGGATCTGCTCGCCTGCGCGCGGGAAGAGCTTTTCGGCCCGGGCAACGCCCAGCTTCCGCTGCCGCCCATGCTCATGTTCGACCGAATCACGGAAATTTTCGAAGAGGGCGGCGCCCATGGCAAAGGCTATGTGCGCGCCGAGCTCGACATCAATCCGAGCCTCTGGTTCTTCGACTGCCATTTCAAGGGCAATCCGGTGATGCCGGGGTGCCTCGGAGTCGATTCGCTGTGGCAGCTCACCGGCTTTTTTCTGGGCTGGCTGGATCTGCCCGGCCGCGGCATGGCGCTCGGCGTCGGCGAGGTGAAGTTCAGCGGCCAGGTGCGGCCGCACAATAAGCTCGTCCGCTACGGCGTCGATTTCAAGCGCGTGTTCAAATCCAAGCTCGTCCTCGGCATAGCCGACGGCTGGGTGGAGGTGGACGGCGAACGTATTTACGAAGCGAAAGACCTGAAGGTCGGTCTCGCCAAGCCCGAAGCCGCGTGACGGCCTGACGGAACGCCGATCGAGGGCGCGCGAGACAATCGCCAAATCCAGACGGGACAGACTAAAGAGCCCGCCGGCGCGAGGGAGTTCGGACATGAGAAGAGTGGTCGTGACCGGCATGGGCGTCGTTTCGTCCATCGGCAACAATACGCAGGAAGTCGTCGCCTCTCTGCATGAGGCGAAGTCGGGCATCGTCAAGGCGGACAAATATGCCGAGCTCGGCTTCCGCTGCCAGGTGCATGGCGCGCCGACTCTCGACCCGTCGACGATCCTCGACCGCCGCGCCATGCGCTTCCACGCCATGGGCACGGCCTGGAATCATGTCGCCATGGATCAGGCGATTCTCGACTCCGGCCTCGCGCCGGACGAAATCTCCAATGAGCGCACCGGCATCATCATGGGCTCGGGCGGTCCTTCGACCAAAGTGGTCGTCGAATCGGCCGATATCGCCCGCACCAAGGGGCCGAAGAAGGTCGGCCCCTTCGCCGTGCCCAAGGCCATGTCCTCCACCGCCTCGGCGACGCTCGCTACCTGGTTCAAGATCAAAGGCGTGAACTATTCCATCTCCTCGGCCTGCGCGACGTCGAATCATTGCGTCGGCAACGCCTATGAGATGATCCAATGGGGCAAGCAGGACATTATGTTCGCCGGCGGCTGCGAGGAGCTGGAATGGGAGCTCTCCGTTCTGTTCGACGCCATGGGCGCAATGTCCTCCTCCTATAACGACCGCCCGGCCACCGCCTCGCGCGCCTATGACAAGAATCGCGACGGCTTCGTCATCGCCGGCGGCGCCGGCGTGCTGGTCCTGGAGGAATATGAGCGGGCCAAGGCGCGCGGCGCGAAAATCTACGCCGAGATCGCCGGCTATGGCGCGACCTCGGACGGCCATGACATGGTCGCCCCTTCCGGCGAAGGCGCGATGCGTTGCATGCGCCAGGCGCTCGCTGGCGTGAAGACGCCGATCGACTACATCAATCCGCACGCCACCTCGACGCCCGTCGGCGATCAGAAAGAGATCGAGGCGATCCGCGAGATCTTCGGCCGCGGCGACAAATGCCCGCCGATCTCGGCGACGAAATCGCTGACCGGCCATTCGCTCGGCGCGACCGGCGTGCAGGAGGCGATCTATTCGCTGCTGATGATGCAGAACGGCTTTATCTGCGAGAGCGCCAATATCGAGGAGCTCGATCCCGAATTCGCCGATATGCCGATCCTGCGCCAGCGGCGCGACAATGTCGCTCTGCGCGCCGTGCTCTCCAACTCCTTCGGTTTCGGCGGCACCAATGCGTCGCTGGTGTTCAAGCACCCCGACGCCTGACGAGAATAGGACCAATCAAAGATGACGGTTTCAACGGGCCTCATGCAGGGCAAACGCGGCCTTGTCATGGGAGTCGCGAATGATCATTCCATCGCCTATGGCATAGCGCGAGCGCTGGCGCGGCACGGCGCCTCGCTCGCCTTCACCTATCAGGGCGAGGCGCTCGGCAAGCGCGTCCGCCCGATCGCCGAGGAGCTCGGCTCCAATCTGGTGATCCCCTGCGATGTGGAAGATATCGCGTCCCTCGATTCCGTCTTCGCGCGGCTGCAGGAGGAATGGGGCGAGCTGGATTTTCTGGTCCATTCGCTCGCCTATTCCGACAAGAGCGAGCTGAAAGGCCTCTACGCGGACACATCGCGCGAGAATTTCATCCGCACCATGGTCATCTCCTGCTTCTCCTTCACCGAGGCGGCGAAACGCGCCGCGGCGATGATGAAGAATGGCGGGACCATGCTGACCGTCTCCTTCGGCGGCGGCACGCATGTGATGCCCAATTATAACGTCATGGGCGTCGCCAAGGCGGCGCTCGATTCCTCCGTGCGCTATCTCGCGGCCGATTATGGCGCGCGCGGCATTCGCGTGAACGCCATCTCGCCCGGCCCTGTCCGCACCATGGCCGGCGCCGGCATCACCGGCGCGCGCGCGATGGGCGCCTTCCAAAAGGCGCATGCGCCTTTGCGCCGCATGATCACGCTGGACGAGATCGGCGGCTCGGCGCTCTATTTCCTGTCGGAGCTGTCGGGCGGCGTGACCGGCGAGATTCACGTCGTCGACGCCGGCTACAACATCATGCTGCAGCCGCGCCCCGAAGATTTGAACGGCGGCGCCGCATCGGCGGATTAGGCTCGCGCCCTTCGCTCGCCTTGACGCTGGCGGCGATCACCGAGAGCCGCGCCAGCTCGACCAGCGTGCCGATATTGGCCTTGGCCATGATATTGGCGCGGTGCAGCTCCACCGCGCGCAATTCGAGGCCGAGCCCTTCCGCTATGTCGCGGCTCGGCCGGCCTTTGGCGACGCCGGCCAGCACGCGCCGCTCATCCTCGCTCAGCCCGCCGAATCGCGCGAGCGCGGCGCGAGTCTCGGCGTCGATGTCGCCCTCGCCGCGCCGCGCCGCCAGCGCGCGCCGCACGGAGGCGAGCAGCGCCTCGTCGTCGAAGGGCTTTTCCAAAAGATCGCTGGCGCCGGCCGCCATCGCCTCCACCGCGAGAGAAGCCCCGGCGCAAGCGGTGATGATGACGACGGGAGGCGTCGCCCCGGAGGCGCGCAGGCGCCGCGTCAGCTCGACGCCGGACATATCCGGCAGCCGCATATCGGCGACGATGCAGCCCGTTGTCTTCGGCCCCGCCTCGGCGAGACATTCCTCCGCCGCGCGATAGGCGCGCGAGCGAAAGCCTCGCGAGCGGAACATCAGCGTCAGCGCGTCGCGGATCGCCGGATCATCGTCCACGAGGTGCACGAGCGGCGCTGGTCTCATAGGCTGGCCCTTTCCGCGAGAGGAAGTGTGAAGCTGAAAATCGCGCCGCCGCGCGGATTGGGCTCGGCCCAAATGCGTCCGCCATGCGCCTCGACAATCGAACGGGAAATCGAAAGCCCTATGCCCATTCCGCTCGCCTTGCTGCTGCGGAAGGGCTGAAACAGCGCGCCGGCGCCGTCCTTCAGACCATGGCCAGTGTCGGCCACATCGAGCCGCGCATAGCCGTCGGCGGCGGAGGTGGAGAGCGACAGCTCGCGCCGCGGCGCGCCCTCCATCGCCTCGACGGCGTTGCGCATGAGATTGACGATGACCTGCTGGATCTGCACGCGATCGGCGAGAACCTCGTCATTCTCGGCCTTGGCGGCGACGCTGATCTGCGCGCCGACCTGGCGAGCGCTGGCGACGCCCAGCGATTTCGCCTCCTCGACCAGAGCGCTGAGGCTCTGAACCGTCTTCACCGATTCGCCGCGGGTGACGAACTCGCGCAAGCGGCGCACGATATCGCCGGCGCGCATCGCCTGCGCCCCGGCCTTGTCGAGAATATCCTCGACCTCGCCGCTCTGCTTGGGCTTACGCTGCAACAGCCAGCGCGCGGTGCGGACATAAGTGGCGATGGCGGAAAAGGGCTGGTTGATCTCATGCGCCAGCGCGGCGGCCAGTTCGCCCATTGCGGCGAGCCGCCCGGCATAGGCGAGCTCCGAGCGCAGCTCGCAGAGCAGCGCCTCGGCGGCGCGCTCCTCGGTGAGATCGCGAATCACGGCGATGCGTTGGCGAACGGGGCCGCGCGTCTCATTGACGGCGAGCGAGATCGGGAAGGTCGAGCCGTCGTCGCGGCGAGCGAGGCCGTCCGACCGCCGTTCCCCCGCCGCGATACGGCTCTGAGGCAGCAGAAGCGCGGCCTCCCGGCCGAGCAGCGCCTCGGCGGAGCAGCGAAACAGCGCGCCCGCGGCGCCATTGACGCCGACCACCACGCCCTTGTCGTCGATCGACAAGACAGCGTCCGACAGACATGCGAGGACGGCCTCCAGCCGCGCCGCCTCGGCATGGCGCAAATCGTCCCCGCCCCCCGCGGCGCGGCGCGAAGGCCGCGTCGACGCAGAAGTCTCTCGGAGCTCGGCGTGCGAATCGCTCGACGATCGGTCCATCGGCGAGATCCCTCGAAACCTATTCGCTCTCGAAAAAGCCAGCGCGCCGCCAAACCATCGCCACGGTCGCCGCCCCGGAGTATTCTCCTCTCCTAGCGGGTTTCAATTCCGCAATCACGCGCAATACACAGAATTCAGATGTGAATTGCTCCGCTTGTGCTTTCTTTCCACCCGCCGAGTAGAAAAAATGGCGCCTCGCTACGTATTTTCCATAGCCCCTGGCGCCTCCTTTCTCGGCGCCTTCACGCGAGCGCTGCTGGATGGCGCGATCATCCCCGGCCTCTCACGCGAGAGCGGGCCGCTGGCTCTGGCCGCCACCACGATCTATGTGCCGACTCAGCGCGCCGCGCGAGCTTTGGCGGCGCAGTTCTCCACCGCGATCGAGGCGCCGGCGGCGCTGCTGCCGCGCATATTGCCGCTCGGCGATCTCGACGAGCAGGAGGCCTCGGCGCTGTTCCACGCCGATCTCGATTCGGGCGAGGACGCGCAGGAGCTGGCGCTGGCGCCGGCGATAGAGGAGCTGGACCGCAGGCTGATCCTCGCCGAGCTTGTGCTGCAATGGGCGCGCGCGCTGCGCCACGCCATCGTCTCCATCGACCCGACCGGCGCGGTCGAGCACGACCCGCGCGAAATGCTGCTGATCGCCCCCTCGCCCACCAGCGCCTATGCGCTCTCGGGCGAGTTGGCGCGGCTGATCGACGAATTCGCGATCGAGAAGCTCAGCGCCGGCGCGCTCGCCGGTCTCGCGGAGGAGGCCTATGACCGCTTCTTCGCGATCACCGCCAATTTTCTGAAAATCGCGCTCGAGGATTGGCCGAACATGCTCGCCGCCCGCGGCCTCATCGACCGCGCCGCGCGGCAGACGGCTCTGATCGAGGCGCAGATCGCGCATCTCGAGCGCGGCGGCGCGCGCGGCCCGGTGATCGCGCTCGGCTCCACCGGCGCGCATCCGGCGACGGCGCGCCTTTTGGCGGCGATCGCGCGAATGGAGCGCGGCGCGGTGATTCTGCCCGGCCTCGATCTCGAGCTGGACGAAGCCGCCTGGCGCCGCGTCGGCGACGATGGCGAGAACGAGCGCGACGAGCCGAGCTTCACCCATCCGCAGACTTTGCTGAAGCGTCTCCTCTCCACTCTGGGCGTCACGCGCGAGGAGGTCCGCCCCCTCGGCTCCGCTCCGCCCGTGCTGCGAGCGCGGACGCGGCTGCTGGCCGAGGCGCTGCGCCCCGCCGATTGCACCGATTATTGGCGCGAGTTCCGCGCCGCTGCGGCCGAGGGCTTCCCGAATGCGCTCGCCGGCGTCTCCTTCGTCGAGGCGGCGGACGAGCGCGAGGAGGCGCTGGCCCTCGCCCTTTCCATGCGCGAGGCGCTGGAGACGCCGGGCCGCACGGCGGCGCTGATCACGCCCGACCGCGACATCGCCCGCCGCGTCTGCGCCGAACTCGCGCGCTGGGGCGTGGAGGTCGACGATTCGGCCGGCCGCCCGCTCGGCGCGACGCCGATCGGCACGCTGGCGCGGCTCGTCGCCGCCACCGCGGAGGACGGCGCCTCGGCCATAGACGCCGCCGCTCTGCTCGCCCATCCGCTGACGCGCCTCGGCCTCGAGCGCGCGGAGATCGAGCGCCTCGCTCCGCTGGTCGAAATCGCCGTGCTGCGCAATGTCGAGAGCGGCGGCTCCTTCGCCGCAATGGCCGCGCCGGCGCGCCGGCTCGCCGAAGAGACGCACGCCCATCCGGCGCTGAAGCGCATTTGCGAGGAGGATTGGCGCGCGATCGAAGATCTGCTCGCCCGCCTCGACGAAGCGCTTTCACCCCTCGCCGCGCTCACGCCGGAGGCGCGCCTCGGCGAGCGGGCGCGCGCCCATGCGCTGGCGCTGGAGAAAATCGCCGGCGAGGAGCCCGCGGGCGAGGGCGTCGAGCAATTGCTGCAGCTCTTCGACGCGCTGGAAGCTTCGGACAGCGCGCTCGTCTTCGACGCCGCCGGCTACGCCTCCTTCTTCGATCGCCTCGCCTTCGAGGCGAGCGCGCCCAGCCCGCGCCGGGCGCATCCGCGCCTCAAAATTCTCGGCCTGCTGGAAGCGCGCCTGCTCGACGCCGATCTCGTCCTGCTCGCCGGCCTCGACGAGACGATCTGGCCGCCGCAGGCCGAATCCGGCGCCTTTCTCAATCGCGCCATGCGCCGGCAATTGGGCCTCTCGCCGCCGGAGCGCCGCATCGGCCAGACCGCGCATGATTTCGCCATGGCCTTCGGCGCCCCGGAGGTCGTCGTGAGCCGCGCGAAAAAGCGCGACGGCGCGCCGACCGTGGTGTCGCGCCTCATCGCGCGATTGGCGGCGCTTTCTGGCGAGGCCTTTGCCGCCTGCAAGGCGCGCGGCGATGAAAAATGCGCGCTCGCCGCCGCACTGGATCGCCCGCAAGAGATTCGCGCCATCTCGCGCCCGCTGCCGCGCCCGCCCGTGGAGCTGCGGCCGACGCGGCTCAGCGTCACGCGCGTCGAAAAATTGCGCCGCGATCCCTATTCCGTCTTCGCCGAATATATTCTGCGCCTGCCGCCCTTGCCGCCGCTCGGCGCGCCCAAGGGCGCCCGCGAGATCGGCGTCGCCGTTCATGCGGCGCTGGCGAAATTCCAGGAGGCGCATCCCAAAGGCCCGCTGCCCGAGGATGCGCGCGCGCTTCTCGTCGATATCGCGCGCGCGGAGCTGGGCGAGTTCCTGGACGATCCGTCCTTCCTCGCCTTCGATTGGCCGCGCATAGAGGCCGGCCTCGATCATGCGCTCGCTTTCGAGCGTGAACGCCGCGAGCAGGCGCGCGAGATTTTCATCGAGAAAGGCGCGGCCTGGCGGCTGACGCTCGCCGATGGCAGCGTCTTCACCCTCTCCTGCGTCGCCGATCGCATAGAGGTGGATGCGAGCGGCGAAGCTTTCGTCTTCGATTACAAGACCGGCAATCCGCCGACCGCCTCACAAGTCGGCGCGGGCTTCTCGCCGCAGCTGACATTGGAGGCGGCGATGATCGAGGCCGGCGCCTTCGAATCCATCGGCGCGCCGCGCGTCGCAGGCGCCGCCTATGTGCGGCTCGGCGGCAAGACCGGCGGCGAGACGCAATGGCTGAAATTCAAGGACAAGAGCTTTGGCGACGTCGTCGCCGAGCATCGCGCCAATCTCTTCGTGCTGCTGAATCAGTTTCGTCTCGCCGACACGCCCTATCCCTCGCGGCCATGGGTGGAGTTCGCCTCGCGCTACAGCGATTATGATCATCTCGCGCGCGTGAAGGAATGGTCGCGCGAGGGCGGCGGCGGCGAGGAGTGACGCTTCGCCGCGAAGCTGCGAAGCGTTCACCATGTTCCTCGAGGCTTCGGCAAGGAATCGGCGGCCCATTTTCGCCGCTCCCGATTCGGACGGGGTTTGTGCGCGTCTCGTGCCGCAATTCC
>NZ_LUUM01000260.1:0-50943 GCF_001644125.1 Methylosinus sp. R-45379 | reverse complement strand
GGAATCGACGGCCGATTTTCGACGCCCCCGATTCGGACAGGGTTTGTCCACCTCTCGTGCTGCAATTCCACTTTCGGGACGGAGCGAGGAGGCCGACGATTCACCACTCGCTAAGCCTATGAAGGCGGTGACGCGACGAGCCGCGAAGACACAGCGCTTATGAAGCGTTCACCATGATGATTGACGCTTCCGCAAGGAATCGACGGCCCATTTTCGACGCCCCCGATTCGGACGGGGTTTGTCCACGTCTCGTGCCGCAATTCCACTTTCGGGACGGCGCGAAGAGGTCAGCCATTCACCACTCGCTAAGCCTGTGAAGGCGGTGACGAGCCGAGACGCGAAGACACGGCGTTTACGAAGCCTTCACCATGATGATTGACGCTTCGGCAAGGAATCGACGGCCGATTTTCGACGCCCCCGATTCGGACAGGGTTTGTCCACCTCTCGTGCTGCAATTCCACTTTCGAGACGGCGGAAGCGGCGCCGCATTCACTTTTCGCTGAGCCTATCGACGCGACATCTCGCGCCTTGCGCGCGGCGGCGACGCCAGACACGGGGCCTCGCACCGCGTCGCTTCCGAGGTCGCGAAATGACGCTTGCGCCGTCCCTTGGGTCATAGATTAGACCCTGAGGAACAGGAGGGCTCGTCCGGTGAGAGAGTCGAGACGCAAGGACATGTTGCTGACCGCGGCGGAATGCGCAGAACGCATCGGCGTCACGGTTCGCGGTCTCAGAACCTATGAGCAGCGCGGCCTGCTGACGCCGGCCCGTTCGGCGAAGGGCTGGAGGCTGTACGGGGAAAAAGAGATCGCCCGCCTTCACGAGGTGCTCGCTCTAAAGCGCTTCGGCCTCAGCCTCTCCCGCATCGCCGCGCTGCTCGAGGGCCGCGCAATCGATCTCGACCGAACTCTGGGAATGCAACAGTCGGCGCTCACCGAACAACGCCAGCGCATCGGCGAGAAGCTGGCGCTCGTCTGCGCCGCCCGAACGAAACTCTCCACGGGCGGGACGCTCTCGCTCGACGAACTCATAACGCTCGCAAAGGAGACGACCATGACGCAGACATCGCTCGACCTGATCGCGCAGCGCCGCTACGAGCAGGCGCGTCCACGCAAGATGACGCCCATAGATCCAGAACTCTACGATCGCTACGTCGGCGCCTACCAATTCGACGCCATCAGGGGCGGGATCACGATCACGCGCAACGATGACCGGCTTTTCAGTCAAGTGACCGGGCAGGCTGCCTATGAAATTTTTCCAGAGAGCGAGACCGAGTTCTTTCTGAAGGTCGTCCCGGCTCAGCTCGTCTTTTCCGTAGACCGCGACCAAACAGCGAATGCGCTGACGATCCATCAGAACGGCGTCGAATTGGTCGCGCGGCGGATCGACGAAACGGAGGCCCGACGCGCAGAGGAGGAGCTGGCGCGCAGAATCCGCGAAAATCGGCCGCAGCCGGACAGCGAAGAGGCGATCCGCCGAACGATCGACGAAGCGCGGTGCGGAGAGGTCGAGTCCACGCGCATGACGGAGCCGCTCGCCACATTGGCGCGAGAGCGAGCCGAGGCGATCGCGGAGGAGCTCTCGGCCAAAGGTGAGTTGAAGGACATTCGCTTCGTCGGCGTCGGCGTGGACGGCTGGGACGTCTACCGCGCGCAATTCGAAAAAAGCGAGACCGAATGGCGCATCGACCTCGCGCCCGACGGCCGGGTCAGGGGCCTTTTCTTCCGCACGCTGCCCTGAGAGGCCCTCGCAGCAGGCCGCGCCGCCACGGTGAGTGAGCGGCGCGACGATGGCGGCGTGTAGAGGCGAGCGACGGTCGCCCGGCCATGGCGAGAGCCGCGCGGTCGAGCGCCCAGACGCGGCGTTCACGAAGCACTCACCACGCTGGTTGACGCTTCGGCAAGGAATCGGCTGCCGCTTTTCAGTGCTCCCGATTCGGACGCTGTTTGTCCACATCTCGTGCCGCCGCTCTCACTTCGGGACGGCGGAAACGGGCGCCGGATTCACTTTCCGCTAAGCCTATCGACGCGGCTTCCTGCCGTCGAAGACACGAAGCCTTCACCACGCTTTTTGAAGTTTCGGCAAGGAATCGGCCGCCGATTTTCGGCGCCCCCGATTCGGACGGGCTTTGTCCACCTCTCGTGCCATTCTTCCCGCTTCGGGACGACGCGACGCCGCGGAGGATTCACGTCTCGCTAAGCAAAAGATCGGAGCCGGGGGCGGCGACCGCCTTCGATAGCGGTCAAACTACATTTCTTGTATGGTTTCCCAAAACGGCCTTCGATCCTCATAAACGCCGGATCGACGCGCAGCATTCGAACATTGGCGAGGAATTTGAAAATGGCTCTCGAAGGGTCGGATAAAAGCTACCGTAATCGCATCATCTTCGCGAGCCTCGTCGGCACGACGATCGAATTCTTCGACTTCTACATCTACGCCACCGCCGCCGTATCGGTGTTTCCGCTATTGTTCTTCCCGGCCGGCGCGGGCAGCGCGGCGCTGCTCGCCTCAATGGCGACATTCGGCGTCGCCTTTGTCGCGCGGCCGATCGGCTCCGTCCTCTTCGGCCATTTCGGCGATCGCGTCGGGCGAAAAGCGACTTTGGTCGGCTCGCTGCTGCTGATGGGCCTCGCCACTTTCGCCATCGGCCTTCTGCCGACCTATCATCAGATCGGCCTGTTCGCGCCGGTCCTGCTCACCATTTTCCGTTTCAGCCAGGGCGTCGGCCTCGGCGGCGAATGGTCGGGCGCCGCCCTGCTCGCCACCGAGACCGCCGATAAGGGCAAGCGCGCTTGGGCGGCGATGTGGCCGCAGCTCGGCGCGCCTTTCGGATTCATTCTCGCCAATGGATTCTTCCTGACGCTCACCATTCTCTTCGCTTTCGATTCCACGCGCGCGACGCCGGACGAGCATTTCCTCGCCTGGGGCTGGCGGCTGCCCTTCCTGCTCTCCATTTTGCTGGTGACGCTCGGCCTCTATGTGCGCTTGAAGCTGCATGAGACCCCGGTGTTCGCGCGCGCATTGGAGCGCGGCGAGAAATTGAAATCGCCGCTCGCCCATGTGTTTCGCAACAATGCGAAAGAGCTTCTGCTCGGCACTTTCATCATGGTCGCGACATACGGTCTCTTCTATCTGATGACGACGTGGATTCTCTCCTATGGCATAGGCAAGGTCGCGCTCGGCAATCTCGGCATAGGCTATCGCGATTTTCTCGTCTTGCAGCTCATTTCGGTACTGTTCTTCGCCGGCTTCATCCCCGTCTCGGGACATCTCGCCGACAGGATCGGCCGTCGCAAGCTGCTGCTGATCGTGACGACGGGCATCGTGCTGTTCGGCCTCTCCTTCCGCTTCTTCCTCTCCAAGGATCTCATCGGAACCGGCGAAAGCGCCAATCGCGGGCTCATTCTGGTTTTCCTCAGCATAGGCATGTCGCTGATGGGCCTCACCTTCGGGCCTATGTCGGCCATATTGCCGGAGCTTTTCCCCACCAACACGCGCTATACGGGCTCGGGCGTCTCCTATAATCTCGCCTCCATACTCGGCGCGGCGCTGACGCCCTTTGTGGCGACATGGATCGCGCAGAATTACGGAGCGGAATCGGTCGGCCTCTATCTCGCTATGCTCGGCGCCTCGACGATCGTCGCGCTCCTCTTCACCAAGGAGACCAAGGCGACCGATCTCGACAGCATGATCGACGAAGCCGTCACCGAGAATATCGAGAAGACATCGCCTTAGAGCGCTTTCCTTCGCTCCGAATGGAAATTGGATGAGCGACAGACGACCCATCGCCAAGGACACGCGGGAGCGGCAGCGCGCCGCTTCCGATCCCGCGCAATCGGCCTGGGTGGCTGCGCATGCGGGCTCGGGCAAGACGCATGTTCTCTCGCAGCGCGTGGTGCGGCTGCTGCTCGCCGGCGCGCCGCCCTCGCGCATTCTCTGCCTCACTTACACAAAGGCCGCGGCCGCCAATATGGCGGCGCGCATTTTCGATATTCTCGCCGGCTGGGCGCTGCTCGACGATGAAGCGCTGACCGCCGCCATTCTCGCCACTGGCGCGCCGCAACCGTCGCGCGCGGAGCTCGTCTTCGCGCGGCGCCTGTTCGCACGCACGGTGGAGACGCCGGGCGGGTTGAAGATTCAGACGATCCACGCCTTTTGCGAAAGGATTCTGCATCTCTTTCCCTTCGAGGCCAATGTCGCGGCGTCATTCCGCGTGCTCGACGATTTGGAGCGCGCCGAGCTTTTGGAGCGCGCGCGGCGGCAGACGCTCGCCCGCGCCGTGCTGGACGAAGGTGAGCTGCGCGCAGCGCTGGAAACCGTTTCGCGGCTTTGTTCCGGCGGCGGCTTCGACGAGCTGATCGCGGAATTGCTCGGCCATCGCGCGGCGCATCGCAATTTGTCGTCCGGCGATTATGCGGAATTGCTGCGCGAGCGCTTAGGGCTGCGCGAAGGCGAGACGCTCGAGGCGGTGGAGCGCGAGATTGTCGAGGGCGGGATAGCGCCACGCGATTGGCCGGGGATAGCGCAGGCGCTGCGCGGCGGCGGGGCGAATGATGGGAAGCTCGCGACCCAATTGACGATCGCAGCGGGGCTCATAGGCGCTCTTCCACAACACACCGCTTGTGCCGATGAATATCTAGCGGTCTTCTTCAAGAAGGACGGCGAGCCGCGCGGGCTCGGCAAGCAGAAGATGATCTCGGCCGCGCTTCAAAAACAGCAGCCCGCATTGTTGGCGCGGCTCGAGGATGAGCGCGATCGGCTCGTCGCGCTGGTGGAAAAACGCAAGGCGGCGGCGGCGCTGGATCGCTCCATGGCGCTGGCGCGGATCGGCGACGCCATTCTCTCCGCCTATGAGCGGATGAAGAGCAATCGCGGCCTCTTCGATTTCGACGATCTCATCGAGCGCACGCGTCGGCTGTTTCAAAGCTCGAGCCCGTCCTGGGTGCTCTACAAGCTCGACTCGCGCATCGACCACATTCTCGTCGACGAGGCGCAGGACACGAGCGCGGCGCAATGGGACATATTGGCCGCGCTCGCCGATGAGTTCTGCGCCGGCGCGGGAGCCACGCGGCGCATCCGCACCTTCTTCGCCGTGGGCGACGAGAAGCAGTCGATCTTCTCCTTTCAAGGCGCCGCGCCGGAGAAATTCGACGCCATGCGCCGCGATTTCGCGCGCCGCTTTCGCGACGCCGAGCTCGGCTTCGAGACGGTGCGGCTGACGCGCTCCTTCCGCTCCTCGCCGCAAGTGCTCGGCGCGGTGGATATCGTCTTCTCCGTCGAGGAGAACAGGCGCGGCCTCGCGGCGGACCGCGACGAGCCCGCGCCATTGCACGAGGCCTGGAAGACCGATGTTCCGGGTCTCGTCGAAATATGGGAGCCGGAGGCGTCCCAGGGCGCGGAGGCGCCGGAGGATTGGCGCCTGCCGCTCGATTATGTGAACGAGGCGGGACCGCCGGCGCGGCTCGCGCGCAAGATCGCGCGCAAGATCAAAGCGCTGCTCGCGGCGCAAAATGGCGAATGCGTCGAGGACAAAGGCGCGATGCGCCCCGTGCGGCCGGGCGATGTGATGATATTGGTGCGCAAGCGCGACGCTTTTTTCGAAGGCGTCATTCGCGCGCTGAAGGCGGAGGCGATTCCCGTCGCCGGGGCCGATCGTCTCGATCTCTCCGGCCATATTGCGGTGATGGACCTCGTCGCGCTCGGCCGAGTCGCGCTGCTGCGCGAGGATGATCTCACTTTGGCGACGCTGCTGAAATCGCCGCTCTTCGGCTTTACCGACGATGATCTCATCGCCCTCGCGCCCAAGCGCGAAGGCGCGCTCATCGACGCCCTCGCCGCCTCGCCGGAGCCGGCGCATAAAGAGGCGGCGGCGCGGGTAGATGCTTGGGCGCGCGAGGCGCGCACGCGCGCGCCCTTCGATTTCTACAGCCATATTCTCAGCGCCGGCGGCGGGCGCGAGAGACTGGTCGGGCGGCTCAGCCAGGAGGCCAATGACGCGATCGACGAATTTCTGCACCTCGCGCTCACCTTCGAGCGCGAGCAGGCGCAGGGCCTCGCCGGATTTTTGGCGAGCGTCGAGAGCTTGCAGCTTTCCGTCAAGCGCGACATGGAAGCGGCCGGCGACGCCGTGCGCGTGATGACCGTGCACGCCTCCAAGGGGCTGGAGGCGAAGGTCGTCTTTCTGCCGGATACGTGCGGCGGCCCCTCCGGCCGGCACGACCCGAAGATATTCCGGCTCGGCGAGGAGGATGGCGCGACGCTGGTCTGGTCCGGCGCTATGGCCGCCGATCCGCCCGCCGTGGCCAACGCGCGCGAGGCGCTACGCGAGGCGGCGCGGGAGGAACATCGCAGGCTGCTCTATGTGGCGCTGACGCGCGCCGAGGAGCGGCTCTATGTCGGCGGCTTCCACGGGCCGGCGGGCCGCGGCGCCGGCTGCTGGTACGACGCGATCCGCAACGCGCTCGAGCCCGCCTGCGACAACGCGCCAGACCCGCTGGACGAGACGAAGCAGATTTTGCGCTATGGCGTCACGGCGCATGGCGCGACGGCGGCGAACGAGACGCGAGAGGCCGCGGCGACCATGGTCCCGCTTTATGCGCGCACGCCGGCGCCGGAAGAGCGCGCGCCGGCCCCGCCCTTGCGCCCGGCGACGGCGCTGGCGGCGGCCGATCCTTTCACCGGCGAGGAGACCGCAGCGCCGACGCGGCGCGACCGCGAGCGTCTGCTGGTCGGCCGGCTCACCCATGCGCTGCTGCAGCGCCTGCCGGACGCGCCGCCGGAGCGGCGCGTCGAGGCGGCGCTGCGCTTTCTGGAGCTGCGCGCCGCCCCGCTCGACGCCGCGCAGCGCGAGCGGCTCGTTTCCGCCGTGCTCGCGGTGATCGACCATGCCTCGCTCGCGCCTTTGTTCGGGCCGGGCTCGGCGCCGGAGGTGGAGATCGTCGCCCGGCTCGACAGTCCGCGCGGCGAGATCGCTATTTGCGGCCGCATCGATCGGCTCACCGAGACGGAAACCGACGTCATCGTCGCCGATTTCAAGACCGGCGCGCCGCGCCATCCGGCGACGCCGGCGCAATTGCGGCAGCTCGCCGTCTATCGCGCCGCTGCGCTGCGGCTCTATCCGCACAAAAATGTGCGCTGCGCGCTGATCTTCACGCAGAGCGCGACGATAGAGGAGCCGGAGCCCGAGGCGCTGGACGCCGCGCTCGAGGAGATTTTGCGGGAGGTCTGAGGCGAGGGAAACGCCGGACGCGCTTTCGCCGCGATCGTCTGCGACTGCTTTCGGCGACGGCGCTTCGTCGAGCGGAACCGGATTGAAAAGCGGGTTCCGCTCGGCCGATTATAGAATCATATTCATTTCGAGGAGGTCGACGCGATGCGGCTCCCGGTTCCGATCGCGATTTGCGCGATCCTGTTTTTCCTGATCGAGACCTCCGCCTCCGGCGGGGTCGCGGAGGGCGAGGCGGCGTTGCAGGCGGGGGACATTCCCCGCGCGATCGGCGAGCTCACTCCGGCCGCCGAAAAGGGGGACGCCGTCGCGCAATTGCGACTGGCTTTCGCCTACGAGGCTCTCGTCGCCCTGAACTTCCGTGACGCGGCCGCATCCGCACGCTATCGGGCCTCGGCTTTCACATGGTCTTCCCGCGCGGCGGAGCAGAATGTCGTGAGCGCGCAACGGCGCGTCGCGCAATTGCTTCGTGCGGGAGGCGGCGCGCCCGTGGATGTGGCGAAGGCCGATGAATGGGATCGCCGGGCCAATGCGATCCTGCGCGAGCGCGCAGAAAATGGCGACGCCGCCGCGCAAGAGGCCTTGGCCAGCGCCTACAGCCTCGGCCAAGGAGTTCTGAAAGACCCGAAAGAAGCCACGAAATGGCGCCGCGCCGCAGGCGGCCAAGGATATGCGGAGGCGATAAACGCTCTCGGCGTCCAATACGGCCGCGGCGATGGCGTCCAAAAAGATCCGGCCCTCGCCTATGCGTTCTTCGTGCTGGCGAGCCGCATCACGCGCGGCAAAGGGGAAGACGACATCGGCTATCGTGAAAATCAGGACGGATTAGCCGCCGGGCTCTCCCGGGAACAAAAAGACAGAGCGCTCGCCATTGCGGATGAGTGGCGCCCCGGCGTCGAACTGCCCGAAAGCTCCGACAAGAATTGAACCCGCCGAGGCGCCTCGGTAAAACTCAGAGAGGAATTGGCGTCATGGAGATCGACCGCGGGGACCGCATCGCCCCGCCGCCTTCGCCGGAAAGAAGCCGCGTCTGGATCGGCGCGATCGTCGCGATTTTGGCCGCGCTCGGGCTCGCTGTCGTCATCGCGCCGGAGTTCGGCGACTTTCTGCGCCGCCAAGCCTATGCGGCGGCGAGCGCCATCGGCGCCCCGACCCCGGCCGATGAATATGCGCCCGTCTACGCCCGGCTGGAGATGGAGCCGCTGCGGGCAGGCCTCGTCGCCTCGCCTAAAATTTCCGAGCCGCTCGCCAAGCTGCTGCGCGAGCCCTGCGACAAGCGCGCGATCGCCGCTCTCGCCGAGGCGCTGATCGTCGAAGGAGAGGAGCGCGTCGCCGCGCGCGGTTATAGCGGCTTCGCCGCAGCCTGCCCGGACAGCGCTGTGGAGAAAGGCCGCGCCGGCGAATTGTTCCTGCGCATCGGCGACGCGGAGGGCGCGCTGAAAATCGCCGATGCGCTGATCTCCGAACAGCCGATCTACCCGGATTTTCATTATCTGCGCGCGCGGGCGCTCTTTGCGGCCAAACGCTATGACGCATCGATCGGCGAATATAAGACGGCGATCGAATTGTTCCACGATCGCGCCAAAGTGCATGAGCGATTATTCGTCGAGCTGGCCAACGCCTATGTCGCCGTGGGTAAGCCTTGCGACGCGGCCTTCACCCTCTTTGCCTGGATCGCGCTCGATCCCACGCGGCGCGGCACGCCGGGAGCGCGCAAGCGCGTCGAGGAATATGGCGCGCTCGGCTGCCGCAATCTGCCGGCCTTCGACGAGCCGAAGAAATTGTGAAAGCTCGGACGGCAGAGATATGAAGGAGATGAAATTTCCCTCGCGCCGAGGAGCGGCAGAACGCCGCGTCTCGAAGCGGGAGGGAAATTTCACGCGCCGCCTTCTGGAACTCCCCCTCGCGCTTCGAGACGGTCGCTTCACGACCTCCTCAGCATGAGGGGCGAGGGTCGCTGTTTACAGCTTGCCGACGACGACCAGGCGCTTGATCTCGCCGCGCTCGAAGGCGCGCAGGAAAGCGGCGTAATTCTTGAACGACACACAGCCATTGGAGTCGCCGCGCGGGCCGAGCATGTAAGTATGCGCGAGCAGGCCGGCGCGGCCGAAGATCGCGCCCTCGCCGCCGATCGGCGTCAGCCTGATCGCGCGCACGCCATGGAACAGGCTCTCGCGGAAGGTGAGATCGTAAGTATGCGGCGGCGTGACGCCGCGCATGCGCACATGGGCGAAGCGCGGATCGTCGAATTTGTCGCCGAGGCCCGAATGCGCCTCGAGACGCGTGCCGTCCGGCAGATAGACCGTATGCGCGCTGATGTCGTAGACGGCGGTCTGATTGTCATAGGCCGTCGTCGGATTGCCGCGCGTCACATTGCGCAGGCCGTCGAAGAGCCCCGTCTCCGGCGCGGCATAGGCCAGCGCCTTGCCGGTCGGCTGCAACGGGCCGAACACTTTCTCGAAGAAGGAGGGGCTGCTCTCCTCTTCCGACGCCGGCGCGGAGGCCGTCTTGCGCGCGCTGCGGATGACGGGCAGATGGACGCGCAGGCCGAATTCGGAGGGACGCGGCGGCGGCAGCGGCGCGCTGTCTTCTTCCTCTTCCGCGACCTGCTGCTCCAGACCCGCATCCTTGCGGGCGGGCGGCGTCGGCGCAGCCACAGGCGCCAGCAGGGATTGCGGCGCCTCGAGCGTAGCGACGACCGTCTTGGGCGCCGCATGGGAGCGCAGATCGCCGACCAGCACGCCGAAGGGAATGGAGAAGGAGGGCGACTCGATCGAGGCCGTCGTCTCGGCCGGCGAGTCTATCGTGAGCGCGGCTGCCGCGGGCGGCTCGGGCTTCTGCTCGGCGCTCCGCATCGCGAGCCCCGCCAGTCCGCCCACGGTGAGGGCGCCGGCGAGAAAAAGAGTCGAGAGCAGAATGCGGCGAGAGACTTCACGGCGAGGCAATGAATTGGAAGAGCATCGTTCACCGGGATTCTTACGCATCCACCCCCACTTTCGGAAGGACTTCCGTTACGCACACTGTCGAAGCGTCTCCATAAGCGAGCCGCTCGACTACGCCACACGCGCCCAGAATGAAGCTTCTTCTCTCCAATCCCGAGCATTGTTCGAGAAACTGAAGTTACAATTTGGCGGTTTTTTGTCCGCGCTACGTAGCTTCAGCGTAAGTATTCGCAAGCTCGACTTCTCGGACCTTTCGGTTCGACCAACGCGAGCTTCGCTGACCATGGAGGTGAATTACGCCGCAATATAGTAAACATTTTCGTAAATCCTTCGCATAATCTCGCCGGCCGAAATGCGGCGCAGGGACGCGTGCGCGGGACGCGCTTTCCCTCTATAGTCGCAGCGTCAAAGGGAGCTTCGCATGAGCGGAGACGTCGCCAATTCACATTTGGACCGCGTGCGCTCGGTGGTCGCGGACGAGACCGCGCCGGCGCGCTCGGCGGTCGCCGCCTCCTGGCGCCGCTGCGTCACGCTGCATAAGCTCGATCCGGCGGCGAGCCTCGCGCCCGCCATTCTCACCGCCACGGAATTTCGCGAGGCGCACGACAGGCTGGAGCCGCTGGCGCGCGTCGCGCAGAGCGTGATGGAGCGGCTTTCCGCCGCAATCGGCGATCTCGGCTGCTGCGTTCTATTGGCCGATGCGCGCGGCGTCCCGCTGGAGCGGCGCGGCGCCCCCGCCGACGCCGAGATTTTCGACCGGCGCGGATTGCTGGCCGGCGCGCAATGGAGCGAGGCGCATCAGGGCACCAACGCCATCGGCGCCTGCATCGTCGAGGAGCGCGCGCTGACGATCCATCGCGACCAGCATTTTCATACGCAGAACACCGGGCTGAGCTGCACGGCCGCGCCGATCTTCGATCATTTGGGACGGCTGGCCGCGGCGCTCGACGTCTCCTCCTGCCGCGAGACCTTGGCCGACGGGCTGACCAATCTATTGTCCGTCGCCGTCGTCGACGCCGCGCGCACGATAGAGGCGCTGAACTTCCGCCGCGCTTTCGCCGACGCGCGCATTCTGCTCTCGCCGCAGGCCGATCGAAACGCCGCCTCGCTGATCGCCGTCGATCGGCACGATCTCGTCATCGGCGCGACGCGCGCGGCGCGGCTCGAGCTCGGCGTCACAGATGCGCGCATAGCGGCGCAGCTGCCGGCCGCCGATCTGCTGAGCGGCGGCGCCGAGACGGAGCTGCAGAACGGGGAGTTGCAGAGAAGTGAGCTGGAGGACGCCGAGCGCGGCGCCATTCGCCGCGCGCTCGCCCGCGCCAATGGCAATGTGACCGCCGCCGCGCGGCTGCTCGGCGTCAGCCGCGCCACTCTGCATCGCAAGCTCGGGCGGCTCGGATTGTCGCAGTGACCGGGGTGAGAGCTATTTCATCTCGAACACGTAACGCACGCAGAGCCTGACGAGCACATAAAAGAAAACAAAAACCGGTAAAAACAGCACCAAGAGCGACACGTCCGCATAAACCGACAGAAGCACCCACGACACGAAATTCAGCGCCGTCGCGCCCATGTAGAATGTGGTGCGGTCGATTTCTATTTTTTTCAAATCACATCTCCCAATATTTTTTGATGCTATTCGGGTCTATTTCGGTGAATGCTTTTGAAAAAAGCTCATTGCTGATTTGACCATTCTGAAATTTATCCAAGATGACGATCTTTAGCTTACGCATTTCCTCGAGCAGCGAAACATACAATGCGGTAGCTGCGGTGACGATCAAGAACAGCGCGACGCCCCCTCCCACAGGAAGCTTGCCGTATCGCGCTTCGATGCCCTCGAATATCGCGCCTTTTCCCGACATGCGGCTCAAGGTCGTCTTGGCCCCGGCTTTGGCCATCTCGGCGCCTCCCTTCGCCTTGAGCGCCTCTTTCATTCCGGCGGCGATGGCCCCGGATCCCGCGCCCACCCCGATGAACTTCAGCGCGGTGACGACGCGCTGCATGCTCTGATATGAACGAATAAGCTCTTCGGGCGATCGCGCCATTTCCGCGTACCAGGAGCGAAACTCTTGAATCTCGATCACACGGGCTGATATGAGCGCGAAAAATTGTGACGACTTCGGCTCCGACGACGAAAGATGCGCATGGGCGCTCTGTAAAATCTGATTGCCAAAGCGGCGCCGCTCGAAATGATCCGCGATGACCGGCATCGAATAAAGGCATGTCGTGACCGACAATGCGCCGGGAAGATTGTCCTCCGTAAGACGGAAGTCGATCGAAAACAAATTGCACAGATTCCGCAATCTCGCAGTTTCGCCTGGGTTCAAAGGCATGATCGCCTCCCCTCGAAAATCGACGTTGAAAATCTCGTCCCGCATCTTCCCGGATCATTCGCGGTCCCGCCGAAGACGCGTCCGCCAGCCTCGCCGAGAGGAGAACAGCTAATCAAAACAATGTGAATTTTTGAGGCGCGGCGGCATGACTCCGATACGGGCTTTCCCTGTCGCCTCGCGCGTGGAATTCGCGCCAGAGCCGTCGCTGTGACGTCTTCGCCCGCCCCGACTGTCGCAAATCTGCGACACCTCGAGGCCGTTCATGCGTTCCCCCTCTGGCGCCGTCGACCGCTCGGGCGGATGATCTCCCCCGACGCCGCAAAGGCGCAGAGACACAAAGGGGAAACGTCATGACGAGGCCCGAATTCCTCCGCTCCACGACACCGAAGTTCGAGGCGCGCTACGAGAATTTCATCGGCGGCCGCTGGGTGGCGCCGCGCGCCGGCCGCTATTTCGAGAATGTGACTCCGGTCAATGGACAGATTCTCTGCGAGGTCCCGCGTTCCGACGCGACCGACATAGAGCTCGCGCTCGACGCCGCCCATGCCGCCAAGGACGCGTGGGGCCGCGCCAGCGTCGGCGAACGCGCGCGCGTTCTCCACGCCGTCGCCGATCGCATGGAACAAAATCTCGCGGCGCTGGCGGAGGCCGAGAGCTGGGACAATGGCAAGCCGATCCGCGAGACGACGGCCGCCGACATTCCGCTCGCCATCGATCATTTTCGCTACTTCGCCTCGGCGATCCGCGCGCAGGAAGGCGGCGTATCGGAAATCGACCACGACACGGTCGCCTATCATTTCCACGAGCCGCTCGGCGTTGTCGGCCAGATCATTCCTTGGAATTTTCCCTTGCTGATGGCGGCGTGGAAGCTCGCTCCCGCTATCGCGGCGGGCAATTGCGTGGTGCTGAAACCGGCCGAGCAGACGCCCGCCTCCATACTCGTATGGGCGAAGATCGTCGGCGATCTTCTGCCGGCTGGCGTCATCAATATCGTCAATGGATTCGGCCTCGAGGCGGGCAAGCCGCTCGCCTCCTCGCCGCGCATCGCCAAGATCGCCTTCACCGGCGAGACCAGCACGGGACGGCTGATCGGCGAATATGCCGCGCGCAATCTCATCCCCACGACATTGGAGCTCGGCGGCAAATCGCCGAACATCTTCTTCGCCGATGTGGCGGCGGAAGACGACGCATTCCTCGACAAGGCGCTGGAAGGCTTCGCCATGTTCGCGCTCAATCAGGGCGAGGTCTGCACCTGCCCGAGTCGCGCTCTGGTGCATCGAAGCATCTATGACAAATTCATCGAGAAAGCGGTGAAGCGCGTCGGCGCCATCGTGCAAGGCGACCCGCTCGACGCGCGGACGATGATCGGCGCGCAGGCCTCCAAGGAGCAGATGGAGAAGATCCTCGGCTATATCGACATCGGCCAGAAGGAAGGCGCGGACATATTGATCGGCGGCGGACGCGCCGAGCTCGGCGGCGATCTTTCCGGCGGCTATTATGTGAAGCCCACAGTGCTCGCCGGCAATAATAAGATGCGCGTGTTCCAGGAGGAGATCTTCGGACCCGTCGTGTCGGTGACGGTGTTCGACACGGATGAAGAGGCGGTGGCGATCGCCAATGACACGATCTTCGGCCTCGGCGCCGGCGTGTGGACCCGCGACATCAACCGCGCCTATCGCGTCGGCCGCGCCGTGCAGGCGGGACGCGTGTGGACCAATTGCTATCACGCCTATCCGGCGCATGCGGCCTTCGGCGGCTACAAGCAGTCCGGCATCGGCCGCGAGAATCATCGCATGATGCTCGATCACTACCAGCAGACGAAGAACCTGCTGGTCAGCTATAGCCCGGACAAGCTCGGCTTCTTCTGAGCGTCCGGCCGGGGCGGCCGTTTCCCTCCCTGCGGTCGCCCCGCTCCCTTCAAATTATTGCTCTAGCGCCACGAGACTGAACGAGCTCGATGACCCATTACGTCGCCATTGCCGAAGAGGAAGAGGGAAAGGCGGTCGGCGTCTGGTGTCCCGATCTGCCCGGCTGCGTCTCCGCGGGCGATAGTCTCGACGAGGCGATGGCCAACGCCGCCGAGGCGCTGACGCTCTGGGTGGACGTCGCGCTCGAGCACGGCCAGCCGATCCCTGCGCCGCGCAGCCTCGTCGATTTGAAGCGCGATCCCGCAATCTCACCGGAACTGTCGCAGTTCATGGTGGCGCTGATCCCGCTGCGGCCGCAGCTCGACGCTGCGCAATAACTCCCCTCGACGACCCTCCCCTTGCGACAGCCCGCCCCGGAGCTGGGTCTTGACCGCGTCACCGGCGCGACTTAACAGCCTGACCTCGGGGAAAGTTCGGATCGAGCGCATTGGGCTGGCCGGCCCGCTCCGTCCGCCGTTGCGAGGACGGAAATGCGACGCTGGCTCCTGCTCGTCTTGCTGATCCCCATCGCGCTCGGCCTCTGGCGCCTGCGCGGCGACGGCTATGGCTCCGGCGCCTTCCTCGGCTATGTCGAGGGCGAGCTTCTCTATATCGGCCCGGTGGAAGGCGAGCGTCTCGCCCGGCTCGACGTCGAGGCCGGCAGAGCGGTGACGGAGGGCGAGCCGCTCTTCTCCATGGCTACCCCCGTGCTCGATCGCCAGCGCGCCGAAGCCGCCGCGCGGCTGGCGCAAATGCAGGCGCAGCTCGAAAATCTGCGCGCCTCCATGAATCGTCCGCAGCAGATCGCCGTGCTGCAGGCCGCCGTCGAGCGCGCCCGCGCCTCGCTCGCTCTGTCGTCCGCCGAATATGAGCGCAAGCGCATTCTCACTTCGCATGGCAATGCGCCGAGATCGGCGCTCGATCAGGCGGTGATGGCGCGGGACCGCGACAAGGCCGCGCTCGCCGAGGCGGAGCGCCAGATCGAGGTCGCGCGCCTGCCGAGCCGCAATCAGGAGATCGAGGCCGCGCAATCGGCGATCGTCATGGCGCGCGCGCAGATCGAGCAGCTCGACACGCGCATCGCGCGACAAAAGGTCGTCGCGCCGGCGGCGGGCGTGGTGCAGGATATTTTCTTCCGCGCCGGCGAGATGGTCGCCGCCGGCCAGCCGGCGCTCTCCCTGCTGCCGCCGGAGAATCGCAAAGTGCGCTTCTATGTCCCGCAGGCGCGGCTCGTCGAGGCGCGGCTCGGCGCGCGCGTCGCCGTCGAATGCGACGGCTGCGAGAAGGGTCTTTCGGGCCGCATCAGCTTCATCGCTCAACGCGAGGAATATACGCCGCCCGTGATCTTCAGCGATCAGGAGCGCGCCAAGCTCGTCTTCAAAGTGGAGGCGCGGCTCGAGGAGAAGGCGCTGCTGCTTCCACTGGGCCTGCCGGTCCAAGTGCGCCTTGCGGCCGAGAGCGCGGCGCCGTGAGCGCCGCCGGCGTCGCCATAGAGGCCGAGGGGCTCACCAAATCCTTCGGCGGCCGCAAGGTGGTCGACAATCTCACAATGCGCGTCGAGCGCGGCCGCATTCACGGCTTTCTCGGCCCCAATGGCAGCGGCAAGACGACGACGATCCGCATGCTCTGCGGATTGCTGACGCCCGATTCCGGTCGCGGCTCCTGTCTCGGCTACGACATTCGCACGCAGCAGAACGAGATCAAGCGCCAGGTCGGCTATATGACGCAGCGCTTCTCGCTCTATGGCGATCTGTCGATCCGCGAGAATCTCGAATTCGTCGCGCGCATCTATGGCCTTCCGCGGCCCGTCGAAGCGGCTCGCGAGGCGATCATTCGCTTAGGGTTGGACAAGCGCGCCGAGCAGCTCGCTGGTGAGCTCTCTGGCGGCTGGAAGCAGCGGCTGGCGCTCGCCGCCTGCATATTGCCCGGTCCGGCGCTGCTGCTGCTCGACGAGCCGACGGCGGGAGTCGATCCAAAAGCGCGCCGCGATTTCTGGGACGAGATTCATTCGCTCGCCGCCGGCGGGCTCACTGTGCTGGTCTCCACCCATTACATGGACGAGGCGGAGCGCTGCCACGAGATCGCCTATATCGCCGATGGACGTCTGTTGGCGCAAGGGACGATCGCCGAGATCGTCGCCCGCTCCGGCCTCTCCACTTACGTCGTGACCGGCCCCGATCTCGGCGCGCTCGCCGCGCGGCTGAAGACGACGAAGGGCGTCGATATGGTCGCGCCCTTCGGCATGGCGCTGCATGTCGCCGGCCGCGACGCCGCGCGCCTTTCCGAGATCGTGCGCGAGTTCGGCGAGCGCGCGCCGCAGCAGTGGACACGCGGCGAGCCCTCGCTCGAGGATGTGTTCATCGACCTCATGACGCATATAGAGGCGCGACGATGATGTGGACGCCGCAGGCGCGCGCCTCGCTCGGGCGTCTCTATGCGATGTTCGTGAAGGAGCTGATCCAGCTGCGCCGCGATCGCGTGACTCTGGCGATGATCGTCGGCATTCCGCTCATTCAGCTCTTGCTGTTCGGCTACGCCATCAACGCCGATCCCAAGCATCTCGCCACGGCGCTGCTGGTGCAGGACGACGGGCCGCTGGCGCGCTCCTTCATCGCCGCGCTGCGGGCGACCGATTATTTCGACATCATCGCCGCCGCCACGGACGAGACCGACGCCGAAAAGCTGATCCTCTCCAATCGCGTGCAATTCGTCATCGAGATTCCGCCCGATTTCGGGCGGCGCGTGATCCGCGGCGAGAAGCCGCCGCTGCTGCTCGTCGCCGACGCCACCGATCCGACCGCGACCGGCGGCGCCGTCTCCGCCGTGACGGCGGCGGCGTCGAGCGCGCTCGACCGCGAGCTCACAGGCCCGCTCGCGCGGCTCGCGCAAGGGCCGGCGCCCTTCGAGGTGCGGGTGCATCGGCGCTATAACGCCGCAGGCGAGACGCGGCGCAATATCGTGCCCGGACTCGTCGGCACGATTCTCACAATGACCATGCTGATCTACACCGCGCTCTCGGTGACGCGCGAGATCGAGCGCGGCACGATGGAGTCGCTGCTCGCCATGCCGGTGCGGCCGACCGAGATCATGCTCGGCAAGATCGCGCCTTATGTCGTCGTCGGCGGCGTGCAGATGGGCATCATCCTCGTCGTCGCGACAATGCTGTTCGGCGTGCCGATCGTCGGCTCGCTGCTCGTGCTCGGCCCGCTGACGCTCTTGTTCATCACCGCCAATCTCTCGGTCGGCTACACATTCTCGACGATCGCCATCAATCAATTGCAGGCGATCCAGATGACCTTCTTCTTCTTCCTGCCCAATATGCTGCTCTCGGGCTTCTTCTTCCCCTTCCGCGGCATGCCGCAATGGGCGCAATATGTCGGCGAAGCGCTGCCGCTCACCCATTATCTGCGCATCGTGCGCTCGATCATGCTGAAAGGCTCGAGCTTCAGCGATTTGACCGCCGACACTCTCGCGCTCGGCGTCTTCACCCTGGTGGCGATGAGCGTCGCGGTGATGCGTTTCCGCCAGACTTTGGACTGACGGGAACGCGCTTGACCCGGCCATGCGCTCGCGCCAGGATGACAGGGCAGAGGGCTTCACGCCGCATCGGCGCGAAAGGGCGATCATGAACGCTTTTAGTCGCAACATGCTGCTGGCGTTGGGCGTCGCCGGCTTCGGCTATTTTCTGTGGTCGATCTTCGTGGCCAGCCGCTATCAGGCCCTTTGCGAAATCTCCTATTGGTCTGCGACCGAGGCGCAATTGCGCGCCTGCGACGAGATGCGCTCCTCCCTGCCGAGAAATTGACGAGGCCGCGCCGCGCGCGCATTGCGGAAAATAGAATGAACGCCAGACTCTACGCTTTTGTGGCCCTAGCGCTGCTGCTCGCGCCGCATGCCCACGCCTCGGAAATTCATCTCGATTGCGGACGCACCAATCGAACGGTCGCGATCGACGTCGACACCGGCCGGCGCTTCGTGCAGCTCATTTGGGAGGACGGCGTCGCCGAGGAATATCGCGATGGCGATTCCTATGTCTCCGGCGCGAGCGGCTCCAGCGAGACGCAAAAGGTCACTTATGCGGTCAGCGTGGATAAGGATGCGGTGAGCTTCGGACAGGACCGCGTCTGCGTCGCCGCGACCGGCAAATGCCGAGATCAGCATATTCGCAACCTGCTCGACATGACCGCGGGCACGTTGAAATATGACGATGGCGGCGTCATCGCCGTGATGAAATGCGCGCCTGCGCCGCCGGGCCGCAAATTCTAGAGCGCGTTCCGATCGAACGGTATCGTTCGATCGATCAGAATTCGCTCCAAAAGAGAGATACCTAGAGCATTATCCGATCCGATCGGATCGGATAATGCTCTAGAGACGTCGCCCCATAGAAACGCATCGCTCCGCTCCACCTTGCGCCGGGGCGGCGCGGTCGCCTAAGAGAGCGCATCCGATGCGCGGCTCTCGCGCGCGGCGTTCAATCGAAAAGAGGTTCGCGTGGCCGACGACGAAGACTATGTCTATGACGAAGCGAGCGGCGAATGGGTTCCGGCGTCGCAGCTCGCCGCGGCGGCGGCGCAGGCGAAAGTCGTGAAGGATTCGGCCGGCAATGCGCTCGCCGACGGCGACTCCGTCACCCTCATCAAGGATCTGAAGGTGAAGGGCGCCAATCAGACGTTGAAGCAGGGCACGGTGATCAAATCGATCCGCCTCACCGACGATCCGGAGGAGATCGACTGCCGGCACGACACCATCAAAGGATTGGTGCTGCGGACGGAATTCGTGAAGAAACGCTGAGCCGGTCTTCCGGCTCGCTCGTCAATGCGCCTCCTCGTCGTGGTTTTTTCCATGGCCGCCGGCGAGGCGCTCCGACAGAGCGAAGGCCAGCGTCGAGACGACGAAGACCATATGAATGCCGAGATAGAAATACAGATCCCGGTCATTCATATGCGGCACGTCCATGAAGGCTTCGAGCAATTTGATCGCCGAAATGGCGACGATGGTCGAGAGCAGCTTCAGCTTCAGCTCGGAGAAATCGATCGAGCCCATCCAGTCCGGCCAGCCGGGCTGGCTGTCCGTGTCGACCCTGGAGACGAAATTCTCATAGACCGACAGCATGACCGTCACCACCAGAGCGCCCGTCAGAGTCATGTCGATGAGGTCCAGCACCAGCAGGGTCATGTCGGATTCGGCGGCGGTGAGGAGATGCGCCGTCGCCTCGTAGAGATGGACGCCCGCTTTATAGAGCAGCTCCAAGAGCCCAACCGCCAGCATGACGAAGAAGGGCGCGAGCAGCCAGCGCGACATGAACAGGAAGGATTCGAAAAAGCGCTTCATCTTCGACTCGTTCTCGTGGGGAGGCGACGGAGCCGTACACGAATTCGCCGCGCCGGCCAAGCTCAGGGGACCGGCGCGCGCGCCGATCGCCCCTATGCCCGCGGAATCGCCTTGACCCCTGCGGTCGTCTCCCGTAACGTCTACTCCGTTATTTCACCTGGAGCGGGCCGTGAAGGGCATTCTTCTCGTAGGCAGGGCGCTGGAGACGGAGCGGGTCTGAACCCGAGCTTCCGCCGCTGGCGCTTATCCGAGGCCCTCCAGGGGGCCTTTTTTATTGCCTATGGGGGCGCGCCCGCGCAGTCCTATGTCTCGAGGGTCGAGAAAAGCGGAGCTGGAGAGAATGGCGAAGCAGATGACCGGAGCGGAAATGGTGGTCGAGGCCCTGAAGGATCAGGGCGTCGAAGTGCTTTTCGGCTATCCCGGCGGCGCCGTCCTTCCGATCTATGACGTGCTCTTCCATCAAGAGAAGGTGCGGCACATTCTCGTGCGTCACGAGCAGGGCGCGGCCCATGCGGCGGAGGGCTACGCCCGCTCCTCCGGCAAGCCGGGCGTGCTGCTCGTCACCTCCGGCCCCGGCGCCACCAACACCATCACCGGCCTCACCGATGCGCTGATGGACTCCATTCCGCTGGTCTGCATCACCGGCCAGGTGCCGACGCATCTCATCGGCTCCGACGCCTTTCAGGAATGCGACACGGTCGGCATCACGCGCCACTGCACCAAGCATAATTATCTGGTGAAGAATATCGCCGATCTGCCGCGCATCCTGCACGAGGCGTTTTACGTCGCCTCCAGCGGGCGGCCCGGGCCGGTGGTCATCGATATTCCGAAAGATGTGCAATTCGCGTCCGGGACCTATACCGGCCCGCGCAATGTCCATCACAAGACCTATCGGCCCAAGCTCGACGCCGACACGGACGCCATTCGCCTCGCGGTGAAGATGATGGCCGCCGCCAAGCGCCCCATCTTGTACACGGGCGGCGGCGTCATCAATTCCGGCCCGGCGGCCTCGACGCTGCTGCGCGAATTGGTGTCGCTGACCGGCTTCCCGATCACCTCCACGCTGATGGGCCTCGGCGCCTATCCGGGTTCCGGGCCGAACTGGCTCGGAATGCTCGGCATGCACGGCACTTTCGAGGCCAATAACGCCATGCACGACTGCGATCTGATGATCGCCGTCGGCTCGCGTTTCGACGATCGCATCACCGGAAGGCTCGACGCTTTCTCGCCCGGCTCGAAGAAGATCCACATCGATATCGATCGTTCCTCGATCAATAAGAATGTGAAGGTCGATCTGCCCATCGTCGGCGATTGCGGCCATGTGCTGGAGAGCATGGTGCGCATCTGGCGCGCCGAGGCGATGCACGCCGAGAAGCAGCCGCTCGACGCCTGGTGGAAGAAGATCGACGAATGGCGCGACCGCAAGTCGCTGGCCTTCCGCAATTCGGACAAGGTCATCAAGCCGCAATACGCCGTGCAGCGTCTCTATGCGCTGACCAAGGATCGCGATCCTTACGTCACCACCGAGGTCGGCCAGCATCAGATGTGGGCCGCGCAGCATTATCATTTCGACGAGCCCAATCGCTGGATGACCTCCGGCGGGCTCGGCACCATGGGCTATGGCCTGCCGGCGGCGATCGGCGCGCAGCTCGCGCATCCCAAATCGCTGGTCGTCGACATCGCCGGCGAGGCGTCGATTCTGATGAACATTCAGGAGATGTCGACGGCGATCCAATATCGCCTGCCGGTCAAGGTGTTCATCCTGAACAATGAATATATGGGCATGGTGCGCCAGTGGCAGGAGCTGCTGCACGGCGGGCGCTACTCGCACTCCTATTCGGAGGCGCTGCCCGATTTCGTGAAGCTCGCCGAGGCCTTCGGCGCCAAGGGCATTCGCTGCTCCGACCCCGCCGATCTCGATCGCGCCATCATGGAAATGATCGACTATGACGGGCCGGTGATTTTCGACTGCCTCGTCGAGAAGGGCGAGAATTGCTTCCCGATGATCCCCTCGGGCAAGGCGCATAACGACATGCTGCTCGCCGATCTCTCCGACGACGCCGGAATCGAGCTCGGCTCGATCATCGACGAAAAGGGCAAGATGCTGGTGTGAGACGAGCGCGAATAGCGAGATAGCGAGTAGCGAATAGAGCTGCTCCTGCGTCGACTATTCGCTACTCGCTACTCGCTATTCGCTGGAAACGGACACATGAACGCTCCCCTCTCCCCGCCCTCGCCCTATTCCTCGCCGACGTCGCGCTCCAATGTGGAGACGCATACGCTCGCCGTGCTGGTCGACAATGAGCCGGGCGTGCTGGCGCGCGTCGTCGGCCTGTTCTCGGGCCGCGGCTATAATATCGAGAGCCTGACGGTGGCGGAGGTCGCCCATGGCGAGCATCTCTCGCGCATCACCGTCGTCACCTCCGGCACGCCGGAGACGATCGAGCAGATTCAGCATCAGCTCGAGCGGCTGGTGCCGGTTCATAAAGTCACCGATCTCACCGTCTCCGCCCGCTCGCTCGAGCGCGAGCTGGCCATGGTGAAGGTGCGCGGCAAGGGCGAGGAGCGCAACGCCGCGCTGCAGCTGGCCGAGGCCTTCCGCGCCCGCGTCGTCGACGCCACGACCGAGAGCTTCATCTTCGAGCTGACCGGAAAGCCCAATAAGATCGACGAATTCGTCGATCTGATGCGCCCGATCGGCCTCGTCGAGGTCTCGCGCACCGGCGTGGCGGCGATCTCCCGCGGACCGGACCCGATCTGACCGCGCAAATCCTTAATTTTTGACCTTCGCGCGCTGGACGCGTAGAAAGGTCTGCGAAATGCGCTCTCGTCCTGCGGTTCTTCCCGAGACGAGAGAAAAGCCACGTAAAATCAATCAGGAAACCGACTCCACCGGCGCGACCGGCGGTTGCGGAGCTCTTGAAGACTAGCGACGGCCGACTGTCGTCCTGCGGGGGAAAGCGAGAATATGCGCGTCTATTATGATCGGGATGCCGACATCAATCTGATCAAGGGCAAGAAGGTCGCTGTGGTCGGCTATGGCAGCCAGGGCCACGCCCATGTCCTGAACCTCAAGGATTCCGGCGTCACCGAGGTCGCGGTCGCGCTGCGCAAGGGCTCCGCCTCCGCCAAAAAGGCCGAAGGCGCCGGCGTCAAGGTGCTGGAGGTGGCCGAGGCCGCCAAATGGGCCGATGTCGTCATGATGCTGACGCCGGACGAGCTGCAGGGCGAGATCTACGCCGCCGAGCTCGAGCCGAATCTGAAGCCCGGCGCGGCGCTGTTCTTCGCCCATGGCCTCAACATTCACTTCAACCTCATCGAGCCGCGCAAGGATCTCGACGTCATCATGGTCGCGCCCAAGGGCCCGGGCCATACGGTGCGCGGCGAATATCTGAAGGGCGGCGGCGTGCCCTGCCTCATCGCCGTGCATCAGAACGCCTCCGGCAATGCGCTCGAGCTCGGCCTCTCCTACGCTTCGGCGATCGGCGGCGGCCGGGCGGGCGTCATCGAGACCAGCTTCCGCGAGGAATGCGAGACCGATCTCTTCGGCGAGCAGGTGGTGCTCTGCGGCGGTCTCGTCGAGCTGATCCGCAATGGCTTCGAGACTTTGGTCGAGGCCGGCTATGCGCCGGAAATGGCCTATTTCGAGTGCCTTCACGAGGTGAAGCTGATCGTCGACCTCATCTATGAGGGCGGCATCGCCAATATGAATTATTCGGTCTCCAACACTGCCGAATATGGCGAATATGTCACCGGCCCGCGCATCGTCACCAAGGACACCAAGGCCGAGATGAAGCGCGTGCTCGAGGATATTCAGTCCGGCAAGTTCACCCGCGACTGGATGCTCGAGAACAAGGTGAGCCAGACATCCTTCAAGGCGACCCGCGCCCGCAACGCCGCCCATCCGATCGAGGAGGTCGGCGGACGCCTGCGCGCGATGATGCCCTGGATCGGCAAGAACCGGCTGGTCGACAAGGACCGCAATTAGAGCGCTTCCGATCGGGCGCACGATCCGATCCGATTGGATCGTGCTCTCGTGGAGCGTGCGAAGGAGAGCGCCATAGGGAAGTTCAGCTCGGATCGAACGCAACGTCGAGAGAGGAGCGGCCGGGGCGCCGCCCTTGCGACGGAGAAGCGCGATGCAGCCGAAAATCGACGCGCCTGACGAAGAGGAACGTCGCAAATTGAGACGCAATGTCTTCGAGATCACACGCCTGCGCATGTCGGGGCAGATCGAGGAGATGTTGCGCTATTTTGCGCCGGACGTGATCGTTCGCTATCACGCCACCAAAGAGGGCCTGTTTCTTCCCGGCGTCCTTCACGGCCGCGAGGCGTTTCGCGAGAATATTCGTCTCACCGACGTCGACTACGAGCCCCTCGGCAGCGAGGTGCTGGACATTTTGGTGGACGGCTCCATGACGGTGGTGCGGTGGCGCAACTCCTGGCGCCATCGCAATTCCGGGCGCACCGCGACCATGGACATGGCGCATTTCCTGTCTTGGCGAAACGGCATGGTCATCGAAGTGTTCGAGTATCTCGATTATCACGGCTGGAATCCCTTCAGCGACGAAGCGCTCATCGAAAGGGACTAGCGCCGCCCCTGAGAAGAAAGCGCGAATCGAGGCGCGTATGACCGATATCGAAGAGCTTTTCACCCATCGCCCGCCGGGGCTGGAGCGCGACGAAATCCGTCGCCGCCTCGATTTGCTCGCCTCGCAGCCGGCCGAGAACGGCGATTTCAGCGTGATCCACGAGCTGTTCTCGCCGGATGTCGTCTGCGAGTTCGTCGGCGACAAGACGCGCATCCCCTATGCCGGGCGCCATACGGGCATCGACGCGCTGCTCAATATATTGCGCGCCATCAACGTCGACTTCTGCCAGTCGGAGCCGATGATCGACGATGTCGTCATCGACGGCGGCCGCGTCGCGCTCCGGCGCAGCGTGCGCTGGCGCCATCGCGGCACCGGCCTCGAGGGCCGCGTCGACCTCGCCGATTTCGTACGTTTCGAGCACGGGCTCATCGTCGAATTGATCGAGTTCCGCGATTCGATCAGCATTCTCAACATTCAGGGCGAGCCCTCCTGGCCCTGACCCTGCCGTCCAGATCCTGAGCCGCCCCTTCTGGCCCTAGCCGAGGCTCCGCCCTTCCCATGCGATTGCGCTTTTTCACGCTCGACGTCTTCACGACGCATCGTTTCGCCGGCAATCCGCTCGCCGTCGTGCTCGGCGCGGACGGGCTCGACGCTGCGACGATGCAGTCCATCGCCCGCGAGCTCAATCTGAGCGAGACCGTCTTCATGCTGGAGCCGCGCGATTCCATCAATACGGCGCGGCTGCGCATCTTCACGCCGCTGCGCGAATTGCCCTTCGCCGGCCATCCGACGATCGGCGCGGCGATCCTGCTCGCGACGCAGCGCGCGCCGGAGATGCTGACCCGCAATGGAATCGTCATCGCGCTCGAGGAGGAGATCGGGCTCGTCCGCTGCGATGTGGTGAGGGACGCCTCCCGCGCCATTCTCGCGCGCTTCGTCGCGCCGCGCCTGCCCCTCCCCGGAGCGCCGGCGCCGGAGGCCGAACCTCTGGCCCGCGCGCTCGGCCTCTCGGCCGCGGACATAGGCTTCGCCCGCCATATTCCTTCGCGCTTCTCGGCCGGGGTGGAGTTCGTCTTCATTCCGCTCTCCTCCCGCGCTGCGCTGGATCGCGCGTGGCCGGACCCGGCGCTCTTTCCGGCCGTCATGGGCGAGGCGGTCGGCGCCTATCTCTACACGAGCGAGACAGTGGAGCCTGCGAGCGCGGTCTGCGCGCGAATGTTCGCCAATGGCGTCGGCATAGGCGAGGATCCGGCCACGGGCTCGGCCGCCGCGGCCTTCGCCGGCGTCGCTCACGCTTTCGAGGCGCCGGAGGATGGCGAGCACGAATTCGTCATCGAGCAGGGCTACGCCATGGGCCGCCCTTCCCGCATCATCCTCGGCTCGCGGATCGAGGCGGGCCGTCTCGTCGCGGTCACAGTGGCGGGACATGCGGTGGAAATGCAACGCGGAGAATTGGAGTTATGAGCGGCGAGATCGAGATCGCCAGCGCCGCCGCCCTGCATTGCGTGCTCGAGCCTCATGATTGGGCCTTCGATCGTCTGCGCGGCGCGGAGATCGACGCCCATTGGGCCACGCGCCGCGCCGCCGTCCCCTCGCTCTATGACGGGCCTGTGCTGCTCGCCCATGGCGTCTCGCGCGGGGAGAATGGGATTCTCGGCGTCAAATTCTTCACGACGCGCTTCTCGCGCTTCCTCGCCTGGCGGGACTTCGGCTTTCCGGGCGGCGGCGTCCATAATTGCTTCTCCATGCCGGCGCTGCGCTCGTCGGACGGCGCCTTTCTGCTCGGCGAGATGGGGGCGGATCATTCCGCCGCCGGGGCGATCTATTTCCCCGCCGGCACGCCGGACCCGAGCGATCTGCGCGACGGGATCGTCGATCTCGAGGCCAATCTGCTGCGCGAGCTGGAGGAGGAGACCGGCATTGCGGCGCAAGAGGTGCGGCTTTCGCCCGGCTGGACCATCGTCTTCGCCGGGCCGCGCGTCGCTTGCATGCGAATCGCGCAATCGCCGCTCTCCGCCGCCGCGCTGGAAGAGCGCGTGACCGCCTTTATCGCCGCGCAAAACAAGCCGGAGCTGGCCGGCGTGCGCATGGCCGCGCGGCGCGCCGACCTCGCCGAGCCGCGAATGCTTCACTTCATCCGCCGTTTTCTCGAGCCGCTGCTGCCCACATGAGCAAATGGGGGCTGAATTTCCTTGCGGCGCGGTGTAGATTGTACGTCATGAGCAAAGTGCAAGCGATCGGCGGCCATGTGGCGCGGCCGGGCGGACAGACTCCGCCCGAGGACTGCGCGCGCGCCATTCGCGGCGCTCTGCTCGGCCGCTCGCTCGTGCTCGTCGGCATGATGGGCTCCGGCAAGACCTCCATCGGCCAGCGCTTGGCGCAGCGACTCGGCCTGCCCTTCAAGGACGCCGACGCCGAGATCGTCGCCGCCGCGGCCGGCATGTCGATCCCCGATATTTTCGCCAAATATGGCGAAGCGCATTTCCGCGATTGCGAGCGCCGCGTCATCGCCCGCCTGCTGGCCGGCGAGCCCTGCGTGCTGGCCACCGGCGGCGGCGCCTTCATGGACGAGGCCACCCGCGCGCGGGTCAAGGAGCGCGGCGTCTCGCTGTGGTTCGACGCCGCCCATGACGTGCTGCTGCGGCGCGTGCGCCGCAAGGGCGACCGGCCCCTGCTGCAGACGAGCGATCCCGCCGCCGTGCTGCGCCGGCTGATGGACGAGCGCTATCCGGTCTACCGCCAGGCCGACATCGCCGTGCTCTCCCGCGATGTGGCGCATGAGGTGATGGTCGAGGAGACCATCGCCGCGCTGCTGGCCTTTGCGCATGGCGCGCCGGAGAGCGCGACCACACGAGGATTCGACAGATTCATGACGTCACGAACGCCGCCCGCCCCCGTCGAGCCGCAGACTGTCGAAGTGGGGCTCGGCGACCGCGCCTATGACATCATCATCGGCGCCGGGCTGCTCGAGCAGGCGGGCGAGCATCTCGCGCGCATCGCGCCGGGCGCCGCCTGCGCCGTCGTCACCGACGCCAATGTCGCGCGGCTGCAGCTCCCCGTGCTGCGCCACAGCCTGGAGAAAGCCGGGATACGCACCGCCTCGATCATCGTCGAGCCGGGCGAAGCCTCCAAATCCTTCCCCGTCTTCCAGCGCGTCTGCGAGGAGATTTTGGAGGCCCGCATCGAGCGGCGCGATGTGGTGCTGGCGCTCGGCGGCGGCGTGGTCGGCGATCTCGCCGGCTTCGCGGCGGCGAGCGTGCGGCGCGGCTCGCGCTTCGTGCAAGTGCCGACGACTCTGCTGGCGCAGGTCGACTCTTCCGTCGGCGGCAAGACCGGCATCAACACGCCGCAGGGCAAGAATCTCGTCGGCGCCTTCTATCAGCCCTCGCTGGTGCTGGCCGATGTCGACGCTCTGGCGACGCTGCCGCTGCGCGAGTTCCGCGCCGGCTACGCCGAAGTGGTCAAATACGGCCTCATCGACGACGCCTTCTTCTTCGAATGGCTGGAGAACAACGCCTCCGCCGTCTTCGCCGACCGCGCCGCGCGCGTCGAGGCGATTTCGGTGAGCTGCCGCTCCAAGGCCAAGATCGTCGCTCGCGACGAGACCGAGCAGGGCGATCGCGCTCTGCTCAATCTCGGCCATACTTTCGGCCATGCGCTGGAGCGGCTCGTGCGTTACGACGGCGAGCGCCTCGTCCATGGCGAAGGCGTCGCCATCGGCCTCGTCTGCGCCTTCCGCTTCTCGGCGCGGCTCGGCCTATGCAGCCTGCAGGACGCCGAGCGGGTCGGCCGCCATCTCACCCGCGTCGGCCTGCCGACTCGCATTCGCGACATTTCCGGCTGGCGCGATGACGCCGACGCCATGCTCGACGCCATGTTCCAGGACAAGAAAGTCGAGAAAGGCGCGCTCACCTTCATTTTGGCGCGCGGCATCGGACGCTCCTTCGTCGCCAAGGGCATAGACGTGGATCAGCTGCGCAGCTTCCTCAAAGACGAAATCGCGCGCGAGTAGCCCTATGCATGGCGGAGCGGAGGCTGGCCTCGAGAATGTCGACATCTGGGTCGCGTCCCTGGTGGTTTTGCTGTGCGTGCTTCTCTCGGCCTTCTTCTCCGCCTCCGAGACGGCGCTGACCGCCGCCTCCCATGCGCATATGCACTCGCTGGAGAAGGAGGGCGACCGCCGCGCGGTGGTGGTCAATCGCCTGCTGCGCCAGCGCAATCGCATGATCGCGGCGCTGCTGCTCGGCTCCACTCTGGTCAATATCGGCGGCTCGGCCTTCACCACCAGCGTGCTCGTCTATCTCACCGGCGAGAGCGGCGCCGTCTACGCCACCATCATCATGACGGTGCTGCTGCTGGTCTTCGCCGAAGTCCTGCCCAAGACGGTGGCGATCAACCATCCCGACCGGCTGTCGCTGCGCGTCGCCCGCATCATCAGCGTGTTCGTCGCCGTCTTCGGCCCGCTGCTCTTTGCGGTGGAGGCCTTCGTGCGCGGCGTGCTGAAGCTCGCCGGCGTCGAGATCGGCCATGGCCGCACGCTGCTCTCGCCCTATGACGAGTTGAAGAGCGCCGTCGACATCATGCATGAGGAAGGAACCGTCGAGCGCAATTGGCGCGACATGTTCGGCGGCGTGCTCGATCTTCAGGTGCTGCATGTCGCCGATGTGATGATCCATCGCACCAAAATGCGCACCATAGACGCCGATCTGCCGCCCGAGCAGATCGTGCGCGAGGTTCTCGCCTCGCCCTTCACGCGCATGCCCTTGTGGCGCGACCGGCCCGATAATTTCATCGGCGTCATCCACTCCAAGGATTTGCTGCGCGCGCTGGATGCGGCGGGAGCGGATTTTTCCAAGCTCAGCATAGACGATGTCGCGCTCGAGCCCTGGTTCGTCCCGGAATCGACGACGCTCGAGGATCAGCTCGAGGCCTTTCTCAAGCGCAAGACGCATTTTGCGCTCGTCGTCGACGAATATGGCGAGGTGATGGGCCTCGTCACGCTCGAGGATATTCTCGAGGAGATCGTCGGCGATATTCGCGACGAGCACGATCTCGCCATGCAGGGCGTTCGCCCGCAGGAGGACGGCTCGGTGCTCGTCGACGGCGCCGTGCCGGTGCGCGATCTCAATCGCGTCATGGAGTGGAGCCTCCCCGACGAAGAGGCGACGACGATCGCCGGCCTCGTCATCCATGAGGCGGCGGCCATTCCCGAGGCGGGGCAGGTGTTCAACTTCCACGGTTTCCGCTTCGAGGTGCTGCGCAAGATGCGCAACCGCATCACCGTGCTGAAAGTGACCCCGACCGAGGCCCGAGAGCCCGACTGACGCGCGCCGGACTGACGCGCGCCCGGCTCACGCAGCGCTCTCTTCGGCAGGCCCTTCGTCGAAGCGCCGCCGCGCCGCGACAATCGCCGGATGGCTCTGCTCCGCCCAGCGAATGAGCGCGGCCAGCGGCTCCATCATGGCGACGCCGAGCGGCGTCAGCCGATAATCCACGCTCGGCGGCTTGGTCGGATAGACACTGCGCGCGACCAGCCCGTCCCGCTCCAGCGTGCGCAGCGTCTGCGTCAGCATGCGCTTGGAAATATCCGGCGTCGCACGGTTGAGCGCGCCGAAGCGCTGCGGCCCGGCGGCCAGCGCGATCAAAATCAGAGTCGTCCATTTGTCGCCGACGCGATCCAGCACATCGCGCACCGGACAGCGGCTCGCATCCAGCGCCAACTCTCGCCATTCGTCGAATTTGCGCGCGAGCTCCTCCCGCGCAGTCATCGAGACGGTTCCCTCGGCGTCGCCTTGTCCCAAAAAACTGCCTCCTTCACGGGCTCAATAGTCTCGTCTAGAGACCTTATATCAGAAACGAGACCGAAAGGAACGCCGCCATGACCTCCTCCGCTCACCCGCGCATTTTCGTCACCGGCGCGACCGGCCAGCTCGGCCGGCTCGTCATTGGCGCGCTGCTGCGAAGCGTTCCGGCGACGCGCATCGTCGCCGGCGTGCGCCGGACCGACAGCGACGCCGCCCGCGATCTCGCCGCCCTCGGCGTGGAGCTGCGCATCGCCGATTATTCCCGCCCGGAGACGCTGACCCCGGCCTTCGCGGGCGTGGAACGGCTGCTGCTGATCTCCTCGAGCGAGGTGGGCCAGCGAACGGCGCAGCACCGCAATGTCATCGAGGCGGCGACGCGGGCCGGCGTCGGCCTCCTCGCCTATACGAGCCTGCTGCGCGCCGATGTTTCGCCGCTGGCGCTGGCGCAGGAGCATCGCGAGACGGAAGCGCTCCTGCGCGCCTCGGGAACGCCTTTCGCGTTGCTGCGCAACGGCTGGTATACGGAAAATTACGCCGCCTCCATCGCCCCGGCGCTGGCGCATGGGGTCTTCATCGGCGCCGCCGGCGAGGGCCGGATCGCCTCCGCCGCGCGCGCCGATTACGCCGAGGCCGCGGCCGCCGTGCTGACGGGCGCGGATCAGGCCGGCCGCATCTATGAGCTGGCCGGAGACGAGGCCTATACGCTCGGCGAATTCGCGGCCGCGATCAGCGATGTCTCGGGACGAAAGATCGCCTATCAGAACCTGCCCGAAGCCGATTTCGCCGGCGCTCTCGTCGGCGCCGGCCTGCCGGGCGCATTCGCCGCTATGCTGGCCGATTCCGACGCAGGCGCGGCGAAAGGCGCGCTGTTCGACAATGGCCTCCAGCTCAGCGCGCTGATCGGCCGGCCGACGACGCCCGACGCCGTCACCATCGCGCAGACATGGGCGCCTCTCGCCGCCGCCCACAAATGACGCCTCGTCGTGATCGGTGATAAGCTTCTCGGATGAACAAAGCGGCGGATTTCTCCACGGTCACGGTCGGCTCTTCTCGCCGCGTCGCCTTCGGCGATCATCTGCCGCTCGCCCTCATCGCCGGCCCCTGCGCGCTGGAGAGCCGCGCGCAGGGCCTCGAAATCGCACAGGCGCTGGCCGAGCTCGCCGAGCGGCTGAGCATTGGCGTGGTCTTCAAAGCCTCTTTCGACAAGGCCAATCGCAGCTCCGGCTCCGCGGGACGCGGCCTCGGCCTTGCCGCCTCTCTGCCGATCTTCGCCGAGATCAAGGAGCGCTTCGGCCTTCCCATCCTCACCGACGTGCATGAGACGACGCAATGCGCGCCTGTCGCAGAGGTTGCGGATATTCTGCAAATCCCCGCCTTCCTCTGCCGGCAGACCGACCTTCTGGCGGCGGCGGCGCGCACGGGGCGCGTCGTCAATGTGAAGAAGGGCCAGTTTCTCGCGCCCTGGGACATGCGCCACGCGATCGACAAGCTGCGCGCCGAGGGCGCCGTCGGCGCGCTGGCGACGGAGCGCGGAACCAGCTTCGGCTATAACGCCCTCGTCTCCGACATGCGCGCGCTGCCCGTTCTCGCCGAGACGACCGGCGTTCCGGTCATTTTCGACGCCACACATTCCGTGCAGCAGCCGGGCGGCCTCGGCGCGGCCTCCGGCGGCGAGCGGCGCTTCGTCCCCGTGCTGGCGCGGGCGGCTGTGGCGGTGGGCGTCGCCGGCCTCTTCATCGAGACGCATCCCGATCCCGAAAGCGCTGTCTCCGACGGGCCGAATATGATCGCGCTACGCGATTTGCCGGCGCTGATCGAGGCGCTTTTAGCCTTCGACCGGCTGGCGAAGGCGCTCGCGTCATAATCGCGCGCGTCATTGCGAGCGAAGCGAAACAATCCAGAGCCATGGGCGGCCCCTGGATCGCTTCGTCGCTTCGTTCCTCGCGATGACGGCGAGATTGCGCGACATGTGCTGTTTTTCACCCCCGCCCGCGATAGGGCGGCACGCCCTGGTCGGGCAGCCACAGGCCGGCGGGCGGCTCGCCCGTCTGCCAGAAGACGTCGATCGGAATGCCGCCGCGCGGATACCAATAGCCGCCGATGCGCAGCCAGCGCGGCGTCATCGCCGCCACGAGGTCCTTGGCGATGCGGATGGTGCAATCCTCATGGAAGGCGCCGTGATTGCGATAACTGCCGAGATAGAGCTTCAGCGACTTCGATTCGACGAGCCATTCCATCGGCGCATAATCGATGACGATATGCGCGAAATCGGGCTGGCCGGTCACCGGGCAGAGCGAGGTGAATTCCGGCGCAGCGAAACGGACGAGATAGGTCTCGCCCGGATGCGGATTGGCGACGAGGTCGAGCTCGGCCTCTTCGGGCGATTGCGGCAGCGGCGCCTTCTGCCCGAGAAGCGCGGCGCCCTTATGCGTCTTCGTCATGCCGAAAGCTCTTAACCCGACGCGAGCGCGCGTCAATCGGGAATGAGGTCGGAGCGAAAGCGGCGCGCGAGCTCTATCATCGCGCCCGCAGCGAATGCCGCGCCGGCGATGAGCGCGAAAAAGCCCGCGCCCGAGAGGCCGGACCAGAAGCCGCCGAGCCAGCCGCCCAGAAAATTGCCGGCGAACATTGTGAGGAACCAGGCGCCCATGGCCATGGAGCGCGAGCGCGGCGGTGCGAGACGCGACACCAGCGAGAGCGTGATCGGTGAAAAGCACAATTCGCCGAGCGTGAGCAAAGCGAAATAGGCGGCGAGCCACAGCCAGCTCGACAGCCCCTCGCCGCGCGTCTCCGCGGCGAAGGCGAGGATCAGATAGGAGAGGCCGAGGCAAAAGCAGCCGAGCGATAGCTTGACGATGGTCGAGGGCTCCCGCCCCGCCGTCGCGAGCCGCGTCCACAACGCCACCAGTGGCGGCGTGAAGAGGAAGATCATCAGCGGATTGACGGCCTGAAACCAGGTGACGGGAATTTCACCGCGCCAAAACAGGAGATCGACATGGCGGTTCGTGAAGCGCTCCGCCCACAGCGCGATGGTGTTGCCCTGCTGCTCATAGGCCGCCCAAAAGAGAATGGCCGGCGGCGCCAGCAGCAGCAGGCCGAGCAGCGCGCGCCCATCGTCGCGCAATTCCGCGCGCTCGTCGATGCGCGTCGGCGCGGGCTCGACCGGCAGGCTGGGCAGGCCCGCGAGATAGGTCGCGAGGCCGATCGCCATGCCGACTCCGGCGCTGACGAAGCCATAATGCCAGCCGAGCGTCTCCCCGAGCGTTCCGCTCACCAGCGGCGCGAAGAAGCCGCCGACATTTATGCCGACATAGAAGATCGAGAAGGCGCGGTCGCGACGCGGATCATTCGGCGCATAGAGCCCGCCGAGCTGGGTGACGATATTGGGCTTGAAGGCGCCATTGCCGAGCGCCAGCGTGACGAGCGCCAGCAGAAACAGGCCTTCTGACGCCATCATGAAATGGCCGGCCATCATCAGCGCCGCGCCGAGGATCACCGTGTAGCGGCGCCCGAGCCAGCGATCGGCGAGCCATCCGCCGAGAATGGGCGTCAGATAGACGAAGCCGGTGTAGAGCCCGTAGATTTGCGAGGCGAAGGGCTGCGGCGCCAGCGGGCCGAGCAGAAATTCGAGCCCCTGCTTCAGCGCGCCGAGGCCGATGACGCTCTGCGCTCGCTCGGGCGCGAGCAGATGATCGACCATATAGAGGACGAGCAGAGCGCGCATTCCATAATAGGAGAAGCGCTCCCACATCTCGGTCGTGAAGAGAAATGCGAGGCCGCGCGGGTGGCCGAACAGCTCGGCCCTTCGCGCAGAGCCGATCACAGACGCTCGCCCGCATCCGGCCGCAGGATCTTTTTCAAAATATCCGGCGGGATGCGAATATCGGCGACCTTCCAGGTCCAATCCGCGAGCACGAAGACGATGGCGACGCCATCCTTATGGGTGATCCGGAACCGCGTCGGCGAAAGAAGCTCGAAGCGATGCGCGAAGCGACGCAGATCGAGCTCCTTCGGCTCTTGTCCGCCGGCTTCGCTCCCACCGCCGCCGGCCGCCGGCGCGCGGCGCGCCAGCAGAGCGCCGATGGCGGCGGGCGAGACGAAGCGATCGACCGCCGTGTCGATGAGAGCGGGGCCGATCGCCGCCAGCAGTCCGGCGCCGAGCCGCGCCCCGGCGCTGCGATGCTTATCCGCCTCGTCCAGCGCGCGGGACATGACGATCGCCGAAAGCTGCTCCTTGATCGAGGCCCGCACGGCGGGGAAATCGACATGATCGGAAATGGCGACGGCGTCGCCCGCTTTCACGCCCGCCTCGAGCTGGCGCAGCGAGAGAAACGCGTAGCCGGCGTAGAGAAGCGTAAGAGCGAGAAGGGCGAAAACGGCGATTAGGGCGCGTCGCATGATCGTTCCCCCGGAAGCCACCCCGAAACAGGGCCGCAGGACGGTCTCCGCTTCTCGTCCCGTCGGGGCCGGGTTGCAAGCCCCTCCGGCGCGGCCTCACTCTCGATCGGCGCCGCCGCTCATCGCGCCACCCAATTCGAACCGTTGCAGATAGCGAGCGTCTTCGTCGAGCCGCCGCCAGAGATCCTCGCGCCCCATATGGCCGCGCTCGCGTCGGTCACATAGGCGATTTGGCCGAGAGCGCTGGAATTGCAGCCGGGCAGAGAACCGACCGTCGAGCCGAGCAGCGTCGCCAGCCCCTTCGCCTCGATGATGGACGGAACATCGGCCGAAGAACGCGGCGAGAGCCCCGAAAGGTCGATCCCCGTCCCGCGCGACGAATTGGATGAAGGGCTCCTGACGCAGCTGGAGACGGCGGAGGGCGAAACCTTCACATTGCTGACCGTGTCCTGCGCCACGACGGCGTGATCATAGAGATACGGCGCGAGGCAATATTGCATGTCGAGATGAATCGTCACATCCGAGGTCGATCCTTCCAGCCGAACAGCGGTCTGTCCGACGAACCCGGACGAGGCGAAAATCGCGTCGATTTTTAACCCGCGGACATTATGCGCGAGTACCCCGCCGGCCGAATCATTGGCGATCCATGTCCCCTCCATGCTTATTGAATTCACGCCCGCGCCGGCGGCGGCGTCCGCGTCGGCAGAGAAAGTGAAGGCGCTGCCGATATGCTTGGGCGAGGACGCCCGCGCATAAATATTGCCGATGTTGATATTCTGAATGATCGACCCCGTCCCGGTCGCCGTCGCTTCGACAATTCCGCCATTGACGGGACCGCCCTCCTCGCCGTGGCCGTCGAATTGAGAGCCGGTCTCGATCCATATGTCCGAGATCGCGGCGCCGTTCGAAGCCGCTATCTCCACATTCTTCGCGGAGTAATATCCGATCCACGCATGGAAGCGCAGGCCCGCGACGCCCGTTCCGGCATGATCGGCCTTGATCCAAATGTTGCGCGTATAGCTTCCGCCGGTGGAGCAGGACGCCATCGTCCCGCGGCAAGGCGTGCAGTTCATTTGATAAAAATCGGCGTCGCCGACGAATGAGCCGGCGCTCGACGTCGGGTCGATGTTCAGACAATAGGCGCGCGGCGCGGTCGAGAACATTCCGATGCGCCGAAATTCGATCAAGCGCCCATTGCGCCATTCTATGGCGTTGACGAAATTCTCGAAGTCTATGTCGTGAATACGGTTCTGCTGCGTGGGGTTGAATGACGTCCCATCATCCTTGCCGATGCGCAGAAGACTCGTCACCGAATAGGCGGAATTGTTGACGAGCTGGAATTGGCCGACATCGAATGACGCGTTTTGCTCGGAAGCGGACGAAGGCGCGACGAGATCGACGAGCGCCTCGCCCTCGAATGTCTCGGAGGCCATGATTCGCGTGCCGCCGAGAGCCGCCGCGCAACCGGTGAATTGAAGCGGAAACCAAGTCACCGGGGAAAGCGCGACCGTACGGGCGAATGTATAAAATCCGCAGCCGAGATCGACGCCATATTTCGTGTTCCGCGGCGTCAGGACGCCGCGGTTGAGCGCGGCGAATTTCGAGCTGTCATGCGCGGCCTGGACCGACGCCGCCTGATCGGCGTCCCCCCACCATTCCGGCTTTGGAAAAGCCAGCCCCCTGACGGCGCCGGTGCCACTGAAAATCTGGTACGGGCCGGCGATGACCGTCGCCCCGTCCGCGAAAGTCAGCGCTTTCCGATTCGCGACCCGAAACCCTCCGCCGCGCTCGACGAACCACATCGTCATGCCGGACAGAGCGAGGTCGTTCGAGACCGCGCATATTCTGTCGATGATGATCGTGCGCCCGGCCGCCGCAGCCGCTGCGAGCGCCGCGTCATCGCAGGTCGCGCCAAAGGCGGAAATGGACGCGATCGCGCTCGGCGCGCCGAAATCCTCGAGGCGGAGATCCCTCGCATGCGCCCACAGGGCGCCCGCGATGGTCGCCGCGCCTGCGAGAAGAACTCTCTTCATTTTCGGCCTCGGCTCGGCTCGTGGATGGCGAGTCTGCTCGCCTTTCGGAGCCGAGACGTCCGTCGCTTCGCGCGCGCCCGGCCGCAGTCTCTGAATATGCGCTACGGTGGAGTTCAGGCTCATTTGCCGCTCAGCGGCGCTCTATGACACTCTGCGCGAGTGGACACTCTGCGAGAGTGAGATGGTGCCCAGGAGAGGACTCGAACCTCCACGGCTTTCACCACTGGTACCTGAAACCAGCGCGTCTACCAATTCCGCCACCTGGGCAACGCGGCTCTCTTACGAGGACGACGCTCTGCTTGTCAATGGCGCTCGTGACGCTTCGTTCACGTTCGTGCGGCGCATTCCCTTTCCGGCCAAATCGCGCTAGAGCATCCGCCCGAAACGGAGCGATATTCTCGAGCGCTCCGAGCGAAGCGGCGTGGGGCGAAGAATGAGCGCAGATGTGAAGGATGCCGGGCGGATCGTGACGGTGTTCGGCGGGTCGGGATTCATCGGGCGCCATGTGGTGGCGGCCCTGGCGCGGGACGGCTGGCGCGTGCGCGTCGCCTGCCGGCGGCCGGACCTCGCCTTTTTCCTGCAGCCTCTCGGCAAGGTGGGGCAGATTTTCCCGGTGCAGGCCAATCTGCGCAATCCGGCCTCCGTCGCCGCCGCCGTGCGCGGGGCCGAGGCGGTCGTCAATCTGGTCGGCGTGCTGGCCGAGGGCGGCAAGCAGAAATTCTCCACCCTGCACGCGCAGGGCGCCAAGGCCGTCGCCGAGGCCGCCGTCGCGGCGGGCGTGAAGCATCTGGTCCATGTCTCCGCCATCGGCGCGGACAAGAATTCCCATTCCGTCTACGCCCGCACCAAGGCGGAGGGCGAGGCCGCAATTCGCGCCGCCTTCCCCAGCGCGATGATCTTGCGCCCGTCCGTCGTCTTCGGCCCGGAGGACGAATTCTTCAACCGATTCGGCGCGCTGGCGCGCTATCTGCCGATCGAGCCGGTCATCGGCGAGGCGACGCGCTTCCAGCCCGTCTATGTCGGCGATGTGGCGCAGGCCGTCGCGCTGGCGGTGGACGGCCGCGCCCAGGCCGGCGCGACCTATGAGCTCGGCGGCCCGGAGGTGAAGACCTTCCGCGCGCTGGTCGAATATGCGCTGAAGGTCGCCGAGCGCGACGTCAAGATCTGGCCGCTCTCCTTCGCGACGGGGGCGCTCATCGCGCGCATCACCCAGACGCTGCATTCTCTTTCGCTCGGCCTCTTCCCCAGCCTGCTGACGACGACCGTCGATCAGGTGGAGCTGCTGCGCCACGACAATGTCGTCTCCGCCGACGCCAAGGCCACCGGGTTGACGCTGCAAGGGCTCGGAATCACGCCGACGGCGATCGAGGCGATCGTCCCCAGCTATCTCTACCGCTACCGTAAGACCGGCCAATATCAGGCGCAGCGGCTCGCCTGAGCCGCCCGACGCCTCTCCAGCCTCAGCGCGCCCGCGCTTCAGCGCGGGCCGCAGGGGCGGCGAGCCGCCTGTGCAGGCGCACCATGAAGGCCACGCCGAACAGCGGCGTGAACAGATTGAGGCCCGGCACGGCGACGAAGCCGGCGATGAACAGGCCCGCGAGGAACAAGGTCGTCGCATGGCGACGGGTCAGCTCGCGGGCTTCCTCCAGCGAGCAATAGCGCGTCGCGGCGAAGGCGAAATATTCCCGGCCGAACAGATAGGCGTTGGCCAGCACGAAGACGATGGCGTTGACGCCGGGCACGAGCAGCAGCAAGAGCGCGACGAGATTGACGCCCGCAGAGACCAGCGCGAAGCGCAGCGCCATCACCATCGCCTGACCGGCCGGCAGCGGACGCCCGCGCGGCCCGTGAGGGTCGATCTCCTCCTCGACCACATCGGCGAGATCGTCGAGGAAAAATCCCGCGACGAGGATGGAGATCGGCGCGATGAGAAAAGCGAGGCCGACGACGAGCCCGGCGCCGGTCGCGAAACCGACGATCGTCCGCAACCAATAGTTGTCGGCCGTGAGAAACGACAGCGCGGCCTTGTCCAGCCCGGTCCAGGCCAGCGCCAGCAGGACGAAGGTCAGGCCGAGGCTTTTGAGCAGGACATTGCGAAAGGGCGGCGAGAAGATTTGACGGGCGGCGTCCAGGGCGGCTTGCAGCATGAGGGCTCCGAGGCGGAATTCGCCGACAAGATGGGGGGCGCCGGGCGCAGGCGCAAGCCGGGCCGAGACCGCCCCGCCCGAGACAACCGCCAGCAGGGGCAGGCGCGGCCGCGGAATTTGTGCTAGGGGCTGCGCCGCGGCCCGGATTCGAAAGGCGAGGTTTTCGCATTGATAGGACGAAATTGGTTCAGACGGCGCACCCGCTCCGAGGAAGTCGCGGTCGCCAGCCTGTTTTCCGGCGATGAGACCCGCGCGCCGTCGCACCAGAACGCCATCGACGCCATTCCGGGCTGGAACTGCCATTTTCCCGTCGAATTGGGGCTTACGGCCGGACGGCTGCCGGCCTTCGACGATCCGCGCATCACCTGGTGCATCGAGCGCTATGGCGATCTTACAGGACGCCGCGTGCTGGAGCTCGGTCCGCTGGAGGGGGCGCACACCTATATGCTGGCGAAGGCCGGCGCCCATATCGACGCGGTGGAAGCCAACCGGCTCGCCTTTCTGAAATGCCTGGTGACGCGGGAAGTCCTCGATTTTCCCGACACGCGCTTCTATCTCGGCGATTTCGTGCAATGGCTCGAGCAGGCCGGCCCGCGCTATGATCTCGTCGTGGCGAGCGGCGTGCTCTATCACATGCGCGAGCCGCTGCGGCTGCTGCGCGCCCTGTCCGAGCGCGCCGACGCCATCTATCTGTGGACGGTCATGGTCGACGACGACCAGCTTCCTCACACATTCACGCAGAAGTTCGAAAATCTGGACGTGCGCCTCTATGCGCGCGGCTATGGGGATCGCAGCGTCGCCTTTTGCGGCGGCGCGATGGATTTTCCCAATTGGATGCACCGGGACGACATACTCGCCGTGCTCGCGGCGCTCGGCTATGACGACGTCACCGTGCTGAACGACATCATCGGGACGGCGGGCAATGTCCTGCCGACATTTTCCGTTTTCGCCAGGCGGAGCGCTTCGGTCGGCTGACGACGCGGCGCGGCGCGGCGGTGCTTCCATCGCGCCGCGGATAGATTCGAAGGCGCGCGCCGCGAGCGGGCGCCTCTTCACAGAGGAATGGCATGAGCAGTCAGGACAACGCCAAGAAGCTCCCCATCGGCCGCCGCATCGTGCGCGCGCTTCGTTCGCTGGTCGGGCTGAAGAACGATCCCATCCCCGTGGAGCACGTCAAGCTCAACCGCAGCCAATACAAGAACATTTGGAACGCCGTCTCGGTCTCCGAGAATGACGCGAAAATGGCCGTCTCCGGCTATATCGACGAAGACCTCTATCGCCAGATGGGCGAAGGCACGCGCGACATGCTGCAGTCCTATGTCGGCATCGGCCCGGACGATGTGGTGCTGGAGATCGGCGCCGGCGTCGGCCGCGTCGGCGCCGCGCTCGCGCCAATCTGCAAGGAATGGATCGGCGCCGATGTCGCCGAGAACATGCTCGGCCATATTCGCCAGCGTCTCGCCGCTTTCGACAATGTGCGCACGGTGGCGACCAGCGGCTTCGATCTCTCCGCCGTGCCGGATGCTTCCGTCGACGTCGTCTACAGCACGGTCGTCTTCATGCATCTCGAGGAATGGGATCGCTATAATTACATCAAGGAAGGCTTCCGCATTCTGCGGCCGGGCGGACGCATGCTCGTCGACAATGTGGACATCACCTCCGATCTCGGCTGGAAATTCTTCGAGGAGCATTGCGCGGTGCCGCCCTTCGAGCGGCCGGCGCAGATCAGCAAGACCTCGACGCCGCAGGAGCTCGAGACCTATTTCAAGCGCGCCGGCTATGAGGCGATAGAGCAGGTCCGCGCCAGCCTCTGGATCATCACCTATGGCCGCAAGCCCGCGGCGCAGGAGCAGCCGCAAGAGCAGGCCGCCGAAGCGCAGGCCGCGGCGCCGGCCGAGGAAGCCCACGCCGCCGTCTGACGGCGCGAATATTGCTCACATGCCGCCCGAGGACACGGGCGGCATGAAGACATTTCTCGACTGGTCGGCTTACGACACATACGGAATAGGCGACGCCTATTCCGGCATTCCGGCGACGGGCGGCAATTACGCCAAGGCGGTTGCGGTTTGCATGCACAGCCGCGACTGCCAGAAGACCGCCAAGGGCGTCATGTGCCCGAGCTATCGCGTCACCGGCGAGGTCAAGCATTCCACCGAGGCGCGCGTCGCCGCCTTCAAGGCCGCGCTCAATGACGGCACGGACGAGCGCGCCTTCGCCGATCCGCGCCTCGACGAGGCGATGGACCTCTGCGTCTCCTGCAAGGCCTGCAAGAAGGAATGTCCCAGCGCCGTCGATATGACGCTGATCAAGACCGAATATCTCGCCCAGCGTCATGAGATCGTCGGCGTGCCCAAGCGTCTGCGCCTGTTCGGCGGCGTACCGGAATGGACGGGTCGCCATCGCGCTCTGCTGCGCTTCGCCATTCGCCTGCGCAATCGCTCGCGCCTTCTCTCCAAGCTCGCGGAAAAATGGATCGGCGTCACCGCCCGCCGTCCCCTTCCCGAGCCGGCCCCCGCGGCCTTCGCCCGCTCGGCCCCGGCGGCGGCGACCGCCGGCGCGCGCGGCGAGGTGATCCTCTTCGTCGATACTTTCTGCCATCACTTCGATCCGCATGTGGCCGAGGCCGCCGTCGAGGTGCTGGAGCACGCCGGCTATAGCGTTCGCATCGCCAAGCCGGCGCCGACCGATGCGGAGCCGGACCGTCCGCTCTGCTGCGGCCGCACTTATCTCACCACCGGAATGGTGAAAAAGGCCCGCGGCGAGGCGGAGCGCGTGCTCGCCGCCTTCCGCGACGAGATCGCCGCCAAGACGCCGATCATCGGCCTCGAGCCCTCCTGCCTGCTGTCGCTGCGCGACGAGCTCTACAGCCTGGGCCTCGGACCGGAGGTCGGCGATCTCGGCAAGCAGCTCTATCTGCTCGAGGAGTTTCTCGCCCGCGAATATCAGAACAAGGGCCTGCGCCTGTCACTGAAGCCGCTCGATCTGCCCAAGGCGGTCGTGCATGGCCATTGCCATCAGAAGGCCTTCGGCGTGATGAAGGCGACGAAGAAAGTGCTCGGCTGGATTCCGGGCTTCACCTTCGACATTGTCGAGACGAGCTGCTGCGGCATGGCCGGCAGCTTCGGCCTCGAGGCCGAGCATTACGAGACGTCGATGAAAATGGCGGAACTGTCGCTGCTGCCGGCGATGCGCGACGCCGCGCCCGACGCGCCGCTGATCGCCAATGGTTTTTCGTGCCGCCACCAGATCGAGCACGGCAGCGGCCGCCAAGCCCGCCATATCGCGCTGCTGCTGCGCGACGCGCTAGAGCCGGCGCCGCAGGCCGCGGAATAGAGCTGCAGAAGCCTGAGCAGAAAGGGCCACTCGCACCTCCCCCTCGAGGGGGGAGGTCGATCGCCGAAGGCGAGCGGGAGGGGGTGACCGCCCGAGTCTTTGCCCTTGAACCCCACCCCGTCCGGCAGTCGCCGGCCGACCCTCCCCCTGAAGGGGAGGGTGGAGCGCGCGCCGGGATAAAAGGCTCGCCTCGCGCGCAATTGTCCAGAATTGTCCGCTAACCGACAGAATTGAACGCCGCGCGCTCAGCTCTCCCCGGCGCGACGCTGGGACAGCTCCTCCATCAGCGCCGACACGGTGTCGAGCAGGCGGATCGCGCCCGGCAGGCGGGAATGCGCGTTCTGTTGCGCCTCGCCCTCCGGGTCCATGCCGCGCCACCAATCGATCAGGTCGCCGATCAGCGCGCGCCCCGGAATTTGCTCGAAGGGAACGCCGGGATAGGCGTCGAGTCCGAAAGCCGCCTCGAAATCGCGCAGGCAGGCTTCGACATAGCGGGCGTCGGCGCCATTGAGCGCGAAAGGCCGCTCCGGCGCGCGACGCACCATGCGCACCTCGCTCAGCTCCGGGATGTAGTCCTTTATCACCGCCCCGCTCCGTCTCCGCAGTTCCCGCGAGAGACGCTCCATCAATTGCGGCGCCAGTCTCGCCGGACGGCAATGGCGCGACGCTTGCATTTTTGAACGTATGACCACAAACGCGACCGAGAGAGGGCCGGTTCCGCCGGCGCTGAAACGATTCATCTGGGATATTCAGTCGATGGTCGAGCTCGCCGACAGCGAGCGGGAGATTCTTCTCATCGGCCGCGATCTCATGACCCGCCTCGTCGCCAGCGACGATTGCCTGCCGGCGGTTTTCGCCGACGCTTTGCCCGGGCGCGGGCGGCAATTCCAGCTCTATAGCGACGGCGAGGAACGCTTTGCCGTCGTCGCCTCCGTGCTCGCCGGCGGCGCCGGCCTGTCGCTGGAGCAGCCAGGGGTCTGGGAGATCGCCGGCGTCTTGCGCGGCGCAGTGTCGCGGCGCCCACCCGGCGGGACGGAAGAAGCGCGCACGCTGGAGAAAGGCGCGGTCGAAGCGCGACTCTCCAAGACCGGCCCCTCCGCCGCCCTCGCCAATACGCTGGCCGAGGAGGTTTCGATCACGATCCAGGTCTATGGAGGGCCGATCACCGGCATCGTCCGCCGCTCGGTCGCGCCCGACGGCGCGATCGGCGAGGCCGAGCCCTACGCCAATGGCGAGGCGACGCCGCCCTACGACATCTACACCATTCAGACCGAGATAAAGGACTGATTTAGCGCGAGGAACGCCCCCTCCCTGCCCCTCCCCCGCCTTGCGCTATCGAATGCACACATCCTCCTCGCCCCCGCGGCGTCTTGGCCGGGCTTGTCCCGGCCACCCACGCCAGGACGCCGAGGCGTCTTGAATGTTTGGCGTGACGCCGAAGCTCCGGTGGGCGCCCGCCACGGGACGAATCCGTCGTTGGTGGGCACTTTCCTATGGTTTCTCAGCTGTTTGGCGTGGATGGCCGGGACAAGCCCGGCCAGGACGGCTGCAGCGTTTCGCAATGTGTGAATCCGATAGCCCGCCTTGCGGGAGGGGAGCGGCCGGCATTGCGCGAAATCTCGATGAAGCGCGGAATCTGCTCCCTCTCCCGCAAAGCGGGGGAGGGTTGGGGAGGGGGCCTCAGCGCGCCGAGACGAACCGATCCGTCGGCAGAATCGCCGCCTGTCCGGCGAAAGCCTGCGCCTGTCCGCTCGAGGTCGTGGGCGCGAAGAGCCCCGTGTCGGCGCGGGCGGCGGAGCGCGGCGCAGCGAAAGTGGTTCCGAGCGCCGTGCCGCCGGGCAGCCGGCTCGCGGACACGCCCGTCGTCAGCGCTTGGAAATTGGAGCGGTCGAGACGCGCCGGCACCAGCTCCACCTTGGCGGGCTTGGGCGCCGGCTTGGCGGTGGGCAGACGCAGCTCCGGAGCGAGATCGCTTCCATAGGGAAGCGATTGCGCGGCGGAGGGCGCATAGGCGAGCAGCGGCTCCGGCTTGGCGACGGCCTGCTGCGCCGGGCGGGCCGGCGGCGGCGGGACATTATGCGCCTCCTCGCTGACGCCGCCGCGCAGGCTGGCGGCGCTGAGATCGACGAGGCTGGCGATGGCGCCTCCGGCCCGGCGGGCGGGCGGAGCGGCGGGAATGCTGGCCAGAGCGCCGAACTCGCTCGGCCGCGTGGGCGGCAGCGGCGCGCCGGCGACGGTGAGGAACATGGGCCGCCGGGGCGGCAGAGGCGCGGCCAGAGCAGCGTCGAGCTTGGCGTCGATCTTCGCCTCCTCGGCGGAGGGTCCGAGCGCGGCCATGGCGACCGGCTTTTGCCGCTCGGCCGGACGCTCGACGGGGACCGGCTCGGCGCGCATCTGAGTCTCGCCGCGCGGCAGATTGCGCTCGGCCACGGCGATGCGCTCCTGCTCGCGGCGGCTCGGCGCCGGAATCGGCGCGGCTTCGGCGCTCTCCTCCTCGGCGTCGGCGGAGACGCGGCCCGAGCGGCGCGGCGCGAGCGACGCCCATTGCTTGCGCGCTGTGGGCGGCGGAGCGGCGGCGATCGCGCTGTCCTCGTCCTCCTCGCCGCCGCCGAACAGCATGGCGAAGAGACCCTTGCTCTGGCGCTCGACGGCCGGAACATAGGCGCCATTGCCGCGCGCCTCGATCTCGGCCTTGGCTTCCTCATAGCGCGCGAGCGGCTGGTTGTTGGTCGGCAGATGCACCGTCTTGCCGTCCGGGAACAGGCGCGCGAGCTGGTCGTAGCTCATGCGCGGCCAGGAGCGGACGCCGCCGACGTCGAGATGCACGAAAGGCGTGCCGGCGGTGGGATAATAGCCGACGCCGCCGCGCTGCATGCGCATGCCGATCTCGCGGATCTGCTCCATGGACATGCCCGGCATCGTGGTGTCCATCGCCTTGCCGAGCATGTGCTGCGAAAACTTCGCCACGGCGCGCGAGCGGCGGCGCAGCATGGCGTTGGTCTCCGGCGAGCGATAGGCGGAGACGACATGGACCGGCTCGCTCGCCCCGGCCTGCCGATAGGCCTCCCACACCACATCGAACAAATGCGGGTCCATCTTGGTCGGCTCGTCGCGGCGCCAGTCGCGCAGGAACCAGTTCAACTGCTCCAGCACCGAGGAATCATAGCGGCCGCCCACCAGATAGGTCGCGGCGATCTGCTCCTTGGTGTGGCTGTGGAAGAGATAGAGCGTGCGCGTCTCGCCATTGGCGACCGCATTCTCGGTGAAGGACGGAGCCAGCGCCGTGATCAGCGCCGCAGCGGCGCTCGCGAGCCGCGCGATAGACCGTCGTGAGAGGAGAGGCGCGCCTTCCCGCCGATCGTCCAAAACGTCTCTTCTTTCCGCTGGTCGACGGGCGAGAAGGCCCGACGAAATGAATTGCAAGACGCGAGCGCCGAACGCACGGACGACCGATCGGGAGATCGATCGTGGCTCGGTCCCTATCGGCGCCTCGGCGTCGCGGGACCCGGCCTCCTCTTGTGAGGGGCGAATCGGATTCGCCCGTAAGGCAAGGACGGTATTTCGACATAATGGCGAAAAATTGCCCAGCCGTCATAGTGACACAATGTCGAGTTCCCGTTGAAAGTCAATGCGCCACGCCTCCGGCGAGGGGCAGGACGAAGGCGCCGGAGGCCAAAATCGGCTGCCCGCCGGGGATCAGCGGCGCCGAGGCCGCCATCTCCGGCAAAGGCTCCGAATGCGCCTCTTTCTGCGCATCCGCGCTGGTGAAGGCGACGGAAGGCGGGCGGCGGGGCGGCTCGGGCGCTTGGACCGGCGCAGGCTCATTGGCTCGGATAGAGGCGGTCGGCGTCGCATCGATCGCCCGGTTCGCCGACAGCCGATCGCGCTCGGCGAGGGCGAGGCGGATCGGCCCCTGCGGCGGCGACGTGGGGTCGGCGAAGGCTTGCGACACCGCGCCTCGCACCTTTTGCGCAAGATCGCCGAGCGGATCGGCGGCTGGCGCGGCGGAGGCGACCGTCTGCGCGCCGCGGCGGGCGCGGCTGGCGATCACCGTGCGGTCGCTGCCGTTGCAATTGCGAATGCCGAGCGAAATCAGCTCATTGCCGCTCAGCACCCGATATTGCCGGGTGAGATAGCCGAGCCGCTCGCGCACCGCCGCCGGATAGTAATTGAACAGTTCGGCGGAGACGCCAGCGTCGGTCTGATGGTCTATCGGATTATAGGCCAAGTGGAATTTGACCTGCGAATCTGGATAGACGCAGACATTGGGAAGGCTGAGCGCCATTGTGCAGGCGGATCGGCATTCGTGCAGTCGAACCTCGCGGCCCTCGCGGCGATAGACTTCCGTTTGCGCCTGATACTCCGAGACGAAACCGCCCACGTCCTTATAGACGATGACCGGTGCCGGAGCAGGCGGCGGCGACAGATAACTCAAGCAAGCACCCCTACGCTCTACTGACCTCCGATAAGAGAAAATTCACCATGATAGGGTGAATAGTCTCTTAACGGCCGGATCATCCTCGAGCGGTCGGGTGGACGGCGACCCATCCGATCGCCCGTCGGATCATCCTCTGATTCCGACCCTGAGGCCGGGCGCAGGACGTTCTTGCAAGACATTGCGGCGAAAATGAAAAAGCGCCGCGGGGCGGCCGCCCGTCTTCAGCGACACCTCCCCCGTCGGCTCCACGGCGGCGGAGGTTTCCACGAGGCGGCGGAAGTTCTGCTTGTGCAAATGGCGGCCGGCGATGGCCTCCACCGTCCGCTGCAGCTCGGTGAGCGTGAAGGCCGGCGGCATCAGCTCGAAGATCACCGGGCGGTATTTCATCTTGGCGCGCAGCCGGCCCATGGCCGTCGCCAGAATGCGCCGATGATCGTGCTGCATGGGCGCGCCGAGCGGCGGCGGCTTCACGCCGCGCTTCAACGCCGCCTCGCGCCCGTCGCGCCAGGCCTCCTCGACCAAGCCAGCCTCATAGAGCAGCTCATAGCGCTCGAGCGCATTCTCCTCGTCGAGCCCCCTGCCCTGCGGGCGGAACAGAAGATTGACGCGGTCGCGCCGCCGCAGGCCGGAGGAGGAGAGCGCATCCGGCGCCTCCTCCACCCAGGCCGAGAGGCCGGGCAGAATGGTCGTCTCCATCGCCTCGGGCCGGCCGCCGCGCCAATCTTCCCAAGGGAAGAACTCGTACCAGCTGCGAAAGCCGCGAATTTCGTCCGCCTGCTCCTCGGCTATGCGGGTCAGCGCGAGATAGCCGACGGAGACCACATGCGGATCGCGGTCGCCGGCGCGGGCGTGGCGGCCGCGATCGCCGAAAGTGTAGAGCTGCTCGACATAGCCCAGCGTCATGCCGGTCTGCTCGGCGACCCAGGCGCGCAGGCCGATCTCGAAAGTGCGGTGATGCACCGGATCGAAAGGGCCGGAGGGCAGAGCGGCGCGCGCGTCCTCACCGTGGGCGGCGACAGTGAGGATGAGCGGCTCGTCCTCCTGCGCCGCGACGATCGCCGCCGTCAGGCCGATGGCGACCGGCAGCGGTCCTTCAGAGTCGCGCGAAGATGCCGGCGGCTCGCGCCGATGATCGAAGCTCGTCATCGTCTATGGGTCAGGCGAGCTCGAGCGCGAAGGGCGCCCCCTCGTAGCAATCCGCGCCGCGGCCGATCTCGGCTATGGCCGCCGACATGCGGCCTTCGCGAGAAAGAATGCGATCGGCCAGAGCGACGAGACGGCGGTTGGGCGTGGCGGTCGGCGAGGCGCGGCGCAGCTCGGACGCCAATTCGCTCTCCGCGCGCTGCGGCGCGAGCGCGCAAGCGAGAATAAAGGCAGCCGCCGGCGAGCGGCTGACTCCGGCGTAGCAATGGATGACCAGCGGCTCACGCCGGTCCCATGCGCCGGCGAAGGCGAGAAGGTTCTCTATATGCGCGCGATTGGCGAGCACATGGCCGTCCTGATCCGCCTCTATGTCGGAGACGGCGAGACGCAAATGTCGCTCGGGCTTGATCTCGCTCGGCCGCGCCAGCGAAGAGCCGGCGGTGAGAATTGTGATGAGTGAGCGCGCGCCACTGGCGCGCACCGTGTCGACGACCTTCGTAAGCGAACAGACATAGAGGTGCGCCATGTCTCACCCGTTCTGTGTCACTTCGATGCCTCACACTCTGATGCGTCGCTACGCGCCTCGCTCGATCGTGGCGAAGCGCGCGAGAAAGCGCTGCTGCGCCTCCTCGACCGAGAGCGGCTCCAACGCCTGCGCGCAAGCGTCGGGCGCCAGCGCCGGACGGCCGAAGATGCGCTCGGCCTCTCCGCGTGTAAAGCCGGCGAGACCCACCGCCTCGAAAAAAGCCGAGGCGCGATCCGCCCGCTTGGCGAGACGCAAGAGAGCCGCGTCCGGCTCCGGCGACAATGAGAAGCGCAGCAGGATCGCCGTCAAAATTCGTTTCTCCACGCTCTTGTATGTGTCGCCGATGACCGCCTTGAAGGGGGAGATCATGTCGCCGATCACATATTCCGGCGCGTCATGGAGCAGCATGAACAGCCGCCCCTCGCGTCCGAGCCCGGGCGAGAGCGCGCAGGCGATCTCCTCGACGAGCAGGCTGTGCTGGGCGACCGAGAATATATGTGGGCCATGCGTCTGACCGTTCCAGCGGGCGACGCGGGCCAGCCCATGGGCGATATCCTCGATTTCCACATCCAGCGGCGAGGGATCGAGCAGATCGAGCCGCCGGCCGGACAGCATGCGCTGCCAGGCGCGGGGCGCCGCCTCGGCCTTCACTCCGCGCATCTGTGGCACTCCGCCAGATGGTCGTCCACCATGCCCACCGCCTGCATGAAGGCGTAGACGATCGTCGGGCCGCAGAAGGCGAAGCCGCGCGCCTTCAGATCCTTGGCGAGGCGGCGGGAGATGTCCGTCTGCGTCGGAATGTCGGCCGTCGTGCGCGGACGGCGGACGATGGGAGCTCCATCGACGAAATCCCAGAGATAATTGGAAAATCCCACGCTCTCCTCGAGCTCCAGATAGGCGCGCGCGGAGGCGATGGCGCCTTCGATCTTGGCGCGGTTGCGGATGATTGCCTGGTTTTGCATCAGAGCTTCGACGCGAGCGGAGTCGAAGCGCGCGATTCGCTCGGGATCGAATCCCTCGAAAGCGGCGCGGAAGCCCTCGCGGCGACGCAGGATGGAAATCCAGGAGAGGCCGGCCTGGAAGCCATCGAGAATCAGCTTCTCGTAGAGCGCGCGCGAATCACGCTCCGGACGGCCCCATTCTTCGTCGTGATAGGCGACATAGAGCGAATCGTAACCGGCCCACGGACAACGCAAAACGCCATCTGGATGACGCAGCGCGGCAGCATCGCGCCAAGCGCGCGGATTTTCTCTTTCGGCGGCCATCGCCCCTTCCCTCACGCTTTCCGTGCGCCATCTGAGCCCAAAGAGTGTTTCATAACATCCGGATTGCGGTCCCGGCGAGCTTGCGGCCCTTGCCTCGATGCATGACAATTGGCACAGGCCGTGCTCGCAGTGCGGCCGTCGGGAGCCGTTTGCGCTGAGGAATCTTCATCGGCGACGGCGCTCACCAAGGAGAAATTTGATGTCGATCCGTCTCGTCTCTTACGCTGCCGTCGGCGCCCTCGCGGTCGGCTTGGCGGTCGCCGCCGCGGGTGAAGCGAAAGCGCAGGCGAATGTTTTGAAGGAATGCGGCACGCAATATCAAGCCGCCAAGGCCGCCAATGAGCTGAAGGGTCAGAGCTGGCAGGACTTTCTGAAAGCCTGCCGCGTGCGCCTGTCCGAGCAGCCCGCCGAGACCGCGCCGGCCGCCGCCGCTCCCGCACCGACACCTGCCCCCGCCCCTGCTCCGGCCGCCGCAGCGCCCGAGCCGACCCCGGCCCCGGCCCCCGCGCCGACGACAGCGACGCCCGCTCCGGCGCCTGCACCCGCGCCGACAACCGCCGCCAAGCCGGCCAAGCCCGTCTCCGAAGGCAAGGCCGCCCAGACCGCCCGCCAGAAAAAATGCGGCGCCGAATGGAAATCCAAGAAGGCCGAGCTGCTGAAGGCCGACCCCAAGGCCACCTGGCCGAAATATTGGAGCGAGTGCAACAAGCGCCTCAAAGCCGCGGGCGAGTGAAGCCTCGGCCATTGCCGCCGCTCTGGCCCGGCGCGTCGCGCCGGGCTTTTTTATTGCGCGGGACCACTGGCGCGTCGCGCCGGGCTTTTTCGTCGGGCGGGACCACGGGCGGGAGCCCCTCTTGCGGCGCGGCCGCTTTTCGTGGCACAGGCTGCGGGCCGCGAGACGACGGCGAGGCGCTCGGCAAGAGGCGCGCGAAGCGGGGGAAGCCGTATGGAGAAGATCGAGCTGCGCAAGCTGCAGGCCTTCTTGCGCCAGGCGCTCGGCAATGAGGAGATTCGCGTGACCGCGGATCCCAAGAACCCCGATGACGCCGCCGTGCATCTCGGCGAGCGCAAGATCGCCTCCATCATGGTGGACGACGAGGACGGCGACCGCTCCTTCGCCTTCGGGATGAAGCTGCCCGTCGGCCGCGAGACGCTGCAATCCTATCTGCGGAAGCTGTTCGAGAACGACAAGCTCACCATCGCGCCGCGCGGTCGCAAGACCGATTCCGTCGAGCTCAACAGCGGCGAGGATTTTCTCGGCGTCATTTCCGCCGACGACGCCAAGCAGACCAGCTACACGCTGCAGATCGCCATTCTGGACTTCGACCTCGACGATTTTTGAGCGCCCGCCTCAGCGCGGACGCGGCCGATCGGCGTCGATCGAGGCCAGAAAGGCGCGCAGCCCGCGCGCGAGCTCTTCCCAATCGCGCAGCAGAGCGGCGGAAAAGCGCGCCTCGACATCCAGATTCTTCCAGCGCAGCGCCCATAGGCAGGGCGCGGAGCCGAGAAAGCCCGCGTCGCGACGCGGG